>NZ_JAAHBQ010000015.1 GCF_020144665.1 Oscillatoria salina IIICB1
GGTAGGAGAGGGGTTGGGGGAGAGGTTATCATTAGAACGAGGGGAAAAACGCGAAAGTCACGTCATCCTTCGCTTCGCGAAGGATCTCACCAGATCCTTCGCGAAGCGAAGGATGACATTTATAAAACGATCTGTTCAGCGATGACATTGATGAAACGCTCTACTCAGGATGACATTGGTGAAACGCTCTACTCAGGATGACATTGGTGAAACGATCTGTTCAGTGATGACATTGGTGAAACGATCTGTTCAGCGATAACATTAATGAAACGAAAAATAAGCTTTAACCAATTTGGCATTCTGTTAGTTTGGCGGCTAAAACTTCGGCGTGTTCCCACCATTTGTAGCCGCCAACCCAAGCACGAGAAGGTAAATGTCCTACGGGTGCTTTGAGGCTAAAAATGAATCCGGCGTAGTCAGAATGGGGACGATGTACTGACCAACCAACTAGGTCACAAAAGTGATGATATTCGCCGTTTACTTGCTCGTAAATCTGTTTTTGGACGCGAAAACCAAATTGTCCTTTGCTGTAGTTTACCCAGAGCATATCTAACATTTGTAAGTGTCCGCAGGGTAAGTTTTTGATGTCGCTTTTATAAAGATAGCTGCTGTTTCCTTTACCCACTAATTGACATAAAATTGCTCTGGTTTCTTCGTCTGCTTGTCGCCATTTTTTTCTTTTTAAAAGTAGTCGCAGTCTGCTGTAGTCGATTTCAATTGGGGTGTTAATTTCGGTGGGTGTGGCAATTATTTCTGTGGGGGTTAGTGGAGAAGCTGAAGTGTTATCAATTAGTGTCGGCTCATTTGTTTTTGGTGGTAAATTGGCGCTTTTTTGTAGTTCGTTAGTCGAGGTTTGAGGAGAGGAAAAGGAGCGTAAAATAGTCGCGGAATTGATGATTTTCAAGACTTCTCCTGCGGAACGATAGCGGTTTTTTAGGGAAGGTTGCAATAATTTATCGAGGATTTTTCCTATTTTAGGACTGATGTTAGTTCCCGCAGGTAAATGTTCGCGCCATGTCCATGTTTCGCTGATTACATCGTATAATTCTAAGGGAGATATTCCAGTTAATAAGTCGATACAAGTAACGCCTAAACTGTATAAGTCGCTAGCAGGTAAAACTTTACCTCTGGTTTGTTCGGGAGCCATGTATTCGGGTGTACCAACGATGGTTGCACCACCCATGATTGCGGTATTAGTAAGTACGCGGGCAATGCCAAAATCGATTAAAATAAGTTTGTTATCTCGGCTGCGACGCATGATGTTATCTGGTTTGATATCGCGATGGATTACGCGGCGATCGTGGATGTATTGTAGTACTGGTAAGATGTCTTTTAATAATTGCCAAATTTTTGCTTCTATATCGGGGCAGTTTTGCCATGATTCTTCAGTTAAATTATGTCCATCAATTAGTTCTTGAACTAAATATAAATGTCCTTTTTCTTCAAAATGTGCTAATAAGGTGGGGATTTGGGGATGTTTGCCTAATTCATCTAAACGTAGGGCTTCTTGTTGAAAAAGTTGGACGATCTTTTTGGCGATATTGGGGTTGGGGGATTGAAAATATAGTTGTTTGATGACACAATGAGGTTGAGATGGTAAATGTTGGTCTGTGCCAAAGAAGGTTTTGCCAAATCCGCCTTGACCGAGAGGACGCAGCGCCAAATAACGTTGTTTCAGGAGTAGAGAAGCTCCGCAACTATGGCAAAATTCACTTAAATCGGGGTTTTCAGGTTGACGACAGAGAGGGTTGAGACAATAGGGCATAATAGCAGCGATCGCGCAATTCTTTCCCTCAGTATAGGGACTGGGGATTGGGGACTGGGGACTGGGGACTGGGGACTGGGGACTGGGGATTAGGGATTGGGGACTGGTGACTGGGGATTGGGGATTGGGGACTGGTGATTAGGAAAACTTTGCTGCAAATTCCTGCTTGTCTCCCTCTTTTATCGATCGCGTTCTCGTTTGAATTTCATCTAAGCACAAAAGTTCCCCAAAAACCAGCTATTTCAGCCGATTCTATTCTTGCACAGAAGTTACAATTTCTGGCGATCGCTTGCATAAACGTCCATCTTCGAGATAAATAATGCGATCGGCAAGATCCAAAATTCGGTTATCATGAGTAACGAGTAAAATCGTGCAGCCTTGCTCTTTGGCTAAATTGTGCATAAGATCGACTACATCCCGTCCTGATTTTTTATCTAAAGCGGCTGTAGGTTCGTCTGCAAGGAGGATTTTCGGGTGTGTGACTAAAGCCCGCGCGATCGCAACTCGCTGTTTTTGTCCGCCGGATAAGTCAGCCGGATAATAATTAATTCTATCTCCTAAACCTACTTGTTTGAGCATTTCCGCAGCTTGTTGATAACGTTCCTGCTTGGAAAATGTACCATGTACTTCTAAGCCCATTTGCACATTTTGCAGCGCAGTTAAGCTACCATGCAAATTATGCGCTTGGAAAATATAACCATTGTTACGTCTGGCTTTGACTAACTTATTTTCCTTAGCTTGACAAAGTTCCTCCCCGACTACTTTTAGACTACCCGATTGAGCAGTCCGTAAGCCACCAATCAGCGACAGGAGAGTCGTTTTTCCCGAACCGGAGGGCCCAGTCATAATCACAATTTCTCCGGGGTAAATCGCTAAATTAATGTCAAATAAGACCTGTTTTCGCAGGTGTCCCGAACCGAAATAATGATTTAAATTAGCGATCGCAATTACAGGTTGTTCCGCCATCATCAATTTTCCTCTAAAATATATCAGCAGGGTCAGCAGCTTGGAGTCGGCGAGTCGCGATCGCACCGGAAGCGTTACACATTACCAGTGTGAGGATAAACACGATGATGATGCGACTCACAGGCATAGCTAAAGGTAATGCTGTTGCAGCCGCAGTTAGTTGATATGCACCCCAAGCAATTCCTAAACCGGGTATAAATCCCAAAACTGATAAAATTAAAGCTTCTTCAAAAATTATGCCTAACAAGTAACTATTTCGATAGCCCATTGCTTTGAATGTCGCATATTCCGCTAAGTGACTATTTACATCCGTTGAAAGCACTTGATAAACAATTACGATACCAACAATAAAGCCCATTGCTGTACCCAAACCAAAAACAAATCCGATGGGTGAGTTGGATTGGATATAATCTAGTTCAAAATCAACATAACCCTCACTGGTTAACACCTGCACATCATCAGGTAATCGCCCTTGTAAAGCTTTTTGCACCGCTTCTGGTTGATAATTAGGCTGGAGACGAATTAATCCTAAACTTACAGCCCCAGCATCACGTTTGGGAACCAGTCGTAAAAAGTTTTGGTCGCTGGTAATCAAAGCGCCATCATCAGCAAAAGATGCACCAACTTTAAACAATCCGGCGATCGTCACCGTTCGTTGTCCGATTTCGGTATTAATTATTTTCCCTTGTTCGAGTTCAATAATCAAATCATCATATTCGCCTCGCGAGGCTTGGTCGAATAAAATTGTATCTGGTAGCCGAATTGCGTCTAACTGTTGGTTGACTTCAGGTAAATTAAAAGCAGGGCGATCGGGATTTTGTCCAATTAGCAACATGGAAGTCTTTTTTTGGGTTTGGGGATTGCGCCATTGCACGGAACCGAGATACAATCCTTCGGCAGTGGCAACTCCTGGCACGTCTAAGGCTTGGTAAAGTCGTCGTCGGGTAAATGTTCGCAACTGTCCAAAATTCTTTGCCTGGGTGCTAATTAGGACTAAATCAGCTTGTAAAGTGCGCGGATATTGAGTGTTAGTTTTGTAGAGAGCATCGGCAAAGCCAAGCTGCATGAAAATGAGGACATCTGCAAACGTGATTCCAGCGATCGCGGTTAACAAACGCAGGCGATCGTGTTTTAATTGTAGTAATCCTAATGGCGTGCGTTCTCGTAAGGTTTTGATTAAGCCTAGCATGGTGTGAATTCCCGATTATTTGGTTTCAATGGTGGCGGTGACTTGTAAGTTGGTTAATCCGGCGGCTTTCTCGCTGGAAGCGGGATTGAGACGAATGTGAACTTCGACAACTTTCGCATCGATATTAGCAGCAGGATCTTCATTAATTACCTGTTGTTGTTCTACTTGTAAGCCAATTTGCTCGACTTTTCCCTCCAGGGTTTCGGAAAGTACGGGTGAGGTGATTTTGGCAGGTTGTCCCAGTTTAATTTTGTTAATATCGCTTTGATAAACGTCGGCGATGACAATCATTTGCTGGGTTTCGCCCAAGGTGGCTATTCCTTCAGGGGCAATTTTTTCGCCTGGATGGGTGTGAATTTTAATGATTTGTCCGGCGCGGGGCGATCGCACGTAAACTTGTTCTAGGTTGGCTTTGGCTTCTGCTACAGTGGCTATGGCGGCTTGTACTTCTGCTTGGGCGGCTTCGATGTCTACGGGGCGTATTTCGGCGATTTGGGCGAGGGTTGCTTCGGCTTGTTGGATTTGTTGCTGGCTGGTGGTTTGAATTCGGGCTAATTCGGCTTGGGCTTCTTCTAATCTGGGTTGCGCGGTGGTGTAGGTGAGGCGTTTGCTATCTCGTTGGGAGGCGGAAACGGCTCCTTGTTGATAAAGTAGTTCGTAACGTTCGGCTTCGATGCGTGCATTGGCGACTTCGGCTTCTAAACGGGCGATCGCGGCGCGTTGGGCGGCTAATTTTGTGGCTTTTTCTGCCTCTAAACGGGCAATTTCGGCGCGTTGGGCTTGGAGTTCGCCTGTTTTTGCTCCTGCTTCTACTTGGGCTAATTTAGCGCGGGCGACACGCACTTGTTCTTCGGCTTTTTGTAAGCTAGCTTCTTTGCCCGCACGATGAGCTAAAATGGCGATTACTTGTTCGGCTGCGACGCGATCGCCTTCTTTGACTAATAGTTGCTCGATGCGGCTTTCTTGGGTTGAGGTTGAGGCTGTGAGGTTGATTACCTCTCCTTCGGGTTCTAGTCGTCCTAGTGCCGTAACTGTGGTGATTTCTGCTATCTCGGCGCTATCTGTTTGAGTTTGGCTGATTTGATTAGAGCGTAATTGCCACACTCTCCATCCTGTTATACCACCTAAACCTACAATGGCGGCGATTAATAATACTGTCAGCCCGCGACGGGATGATTTGGCGAGATCCATTGGGTAGTTTACACTCACGGCTGTAGTCCTCTCTGTTCTCTTTTTATTTTACTAAACGGTTTAGTAATGTCAACTAAACAATCTAGTAAAATAAGATCGAAACGTTCACACCTTACAGTCAATGGAATTCAACTCAAATAAATCAGACAAAGCCAAAGCAATCTTAGCCGGAGCCTTAGAAGTATTTACCAAACAGGGATACGCGGCTGCCAGCATGAGTAAAATTGCTTCAGTAGCTGGCGTCTCCAAACCAACGCTGTATAACTACTTTCAAGACAAAGAAGGATTATTTGTTGCCTTAATCGAACAACTCACCCATAATAACCGTCAGATGGTTTTCAGTTTACTGAGCAATCCCGACTTACAAGAACCGCCAGAGAAAGTTCTCCACCAAATTGCCAGTTCAGTATTAGAAAATTTTGCTCGCAATCGACCGCTTTTAACGTTAATGCGGTTAATTATTGGTGAATCAGAGCGATTTCCCGAACTAGCTCGCACCTTTGTCCGAGAAATTCAAAAACCTTTATTAGAACAGCTTTCCTTATACCTAGCCTCTCAACCGCAACTCAATTTATCTCAACCGATGGTAACAGCGCGGATTTTCACTGGTACCTTGGTACATTATCTAATTATTCAACACATCATGTATGGCAGTGAAATTTTACCTTTAGAACAAGAGGATTTAGTCAACGGGTTAATTGAGTCGATCGCGGCAGTAAAGAAGTCACAATAAAAGTAATGTATATTTTCTTGAGCCACTCTAGAAACTGAAAAAGCGAAAACCTTTACTAATTAAGTACCGAGTATGTCCAAACCTCGTCGAACTGTACTGGTGGCGAATGACCCTAGTGAAAGCAATGACAGCTACGAAGATCAACTACAGCAAGATGTCACCTTTGCTTATCAAATTTTAACCGAAACAGATAACGCTCGAACTTTTGCTCTGTGTCGTTCCCAACAACTCGATGGCATACTTTTAGAATTTAACCCACCCTACTCTGAGAAGCAGGAATTTCTGAGTCAATTAAAAGCAGAAATGGGCGAAAACTGTCCGCCGATTATCGCGATCGGCAGTAACGATATCAAAATAGCAGTGTGGACATTAAAAAATGGGGCAGCAGATTATTTAATTAAAGACGAAATTACACCCAATGACCTGCGTTTAGCAATGCGGAAAGCAATTGAAAACGCCGAGTTGCGAACCTCGATTGAACAAGATCGAGCCGCCCGACAAGCCAGCCAAAAACGTAATTTAGAATTGGCAGAAGCCATCCCAGAAATCGTGTGGACAGGCGAAGCAACAGGACTAATCAACTACTGGAATCAACGCTGGTACGAATATACAGGCTTAAGCGAAGCCGAATCAATGGGTTTAGCCGGAGCCAGTATAATTCACCCCAACGAACGCGATCGCACCCTAGAAAAATGGCATCAAGCGATCGCCACTGGGGAAAAGTTTGAGATCGAATACCGCCTTCGTCGTTGGGATGGTATTTACCATTGGTTTATTTGTCGGGGTTTACCGACACGAGACTCCCAAGGAGAGATTACCGGTTGGATTGGCACAATTACCGATATTGACCAGATCGAGCAGAGTGAAATACAGATTCGCCGCAGGGAGCAACAAATTCGGCGAGTGCTGGATAGTTTATTTATCTTTGTGGGGGTGATGACTCCATCAGGAGTCTTGATTGAAGCTAACCAGCCAGCTTTAACAGCAGCATCCCTTCAGCCAGCCGATGTAGTGGGGAAACCTTTTGAGGAGACATACTGGTGGGCTTACGATCGCCAAATTCAGTCCCAACTGAGAGATGCGATTGAGCGAGCAGCGAAGGGAGAAATAATTCGTTATGACGTAAAAGTACGTTTAGGGGAAAATCAGTTTTTGATTATCGATTTTGCTCTGGTACCTTTGTTCGATCAAACCGGAAGAGTAGAATACCTGATCCCCTCTGGAATTGATATTAGCGATCGCCTCCAGTCGGAAGCCTTACTACGCGAAAGTCAAGCTCAACTTCAGCAGCAACTAGCAGAAATTGAAGCAATCTATCAAACTGCTCCGATTGGTTTGAATGTATTGGATCGAGATTTGCGCTTTGTGCGGATTAATCAGCACTTGGCAAAAATTAACGGCTTAAACGTTGAAGCTCATCTCGGGCGCACCGTGCGGGAGCTACTCCCCGATATAGCGGACACTGTCGAAGAGCTTTTGCACTTTATTCTCGAAACAGGAGAACCTCTGTTAAATATTGAAATTAGCGGCGAAACCCCAGCGCAACCAGGAGTAAAACGTACCTGGTTAGAACAGTTTATACCCTTAAAAAATGGAGATCGAGTCATTGGTATCAGTACAGTTTGTGAAGAAATCACCGAACGCAAACAGGTAGAAGAAGCATTGCGCCAAAGCGAAGAGCGTTTCCGCAACATGGCAGACAACGCCCCAATGATGATTTGGGTAACAGATCCCACCGGGTACTGCATATATCTGAGTAAAAGCTGGTACGAGTTTACCGGACAAACTGAAACCACAGGATTAGGATTTGGATGGCTAGATGCCTTACATCCAGACGATTATAACTCTTCTCGAGAAATCTTTTTCCAAGCAAATAAGGATCGTCAAGCATTTCAGATCGAATACCGCTTGCGTCATCAGAATGGTGAATATCGCTGGGCGATCGATGCAGCAAGCCCTTGGTTTAGCGAAGATGGTGAATTTAAAGGATATATTGGTTCAGTAGTAGACATCAGCGATCGCAAACAAATGGAAGCGATCCTGCGAGAGAGCGAAGAACGCTTCCGCACCCTAGCCGACAACATTTCCCAGTTTGCTTGGATGGCAGACGAGAACGGCTGGATCTTTTGGTACAACCAACGCTGGTTTGATTATACCGGGACAACTCTAGAACAAATGCAAGGTTGGGGTTGGCAACAAGTGCATCACCCAGATCGTGTGGAACAGGTAGTCGAGAAAATTAGCTATTGCTTTAAAACAGGCGAAATTTGGGAAGATACTTTTCGGTTACGCGGTAAAGATGGACAGTATCGCTGGTTTTTGTCTCGCGCGCTGCCGATTCGAGACGAAGCCGGAAACATTTTGCGTTGGTTTGGTACAAATACTGATATTACTGAACTGCGGGAAACCGAAATAGCCCTACAACAGACCACTGAAAGACTTAATATCGCCCTCAAAAGCGCTCCGATTACTCTATTTAATCAAGATTTGGCTCTTCGCTATACCTGGATTTATAACCCCACATTTAGTTTCCTCGAGCAGGAAATCATTGGTAAGCAAGATGCTGATTTAGTCTCCCCAGAATCGGCTGCATACCTGACTCAACTCAAGCAACAAGTGCTAGATACAGGCATAGGTTTGCGCAAAGAAGTCAAGATTACTCAGGATGGGAAAACCGCTTACTACGATCTGACAATCGATCCTATTCGGGATAGTCAAAATGCTCTTGTCGGGATTACCTGTGCGGCTGTCGATATCAATGACCGCAAACAAGCCGAAGAAGCCTTGCGTCAGAGTGAAGACCGCCTCCGCATGGCAGTTGAGTCTGCCCAGTTAGGAACCTGGGATTGGAATCTTACCAGCAACGAACTTGTTTGGGATGCTTGTTGTAAAGCCATGTTTGGTTTACCTCCTGAAGCAGAAATAAATATTGAAAAATTTTTTCAGGCATTGCATCCCGACGATCGCGATCGCACAGAAGAGGTAATGCAAAACTCTCTTAAGCGAGCAAGTGGCGGTCAGTATGATATAGAATATCGTACCATTGGCATTCAAGATGGTGTTGAACGTTGGATTGCAGCGAGAGGGCAAGTTTATTTCCATGGAAATGGCAAGCCCATACGCTTTGTGGGGACAGTTTTAAATATTACTGAGCAAAAACAAGCTCAAGCCTTACGCGAACAGCTATTCCAGCGCGAACAAGCTGCAAGAGAAGAAGCCGAACTGGCTAACCGTCTCAAAGATGAATTTTTAGCTGTTCTTTCCCATGAGTTGCGAACTCCTCTAAACCCGATTCTGGGTTGGGTAAAGTTATTGCAAACTCGGAAATTTGATGAAACTAAAACTGCCGTTGCTCTTGCTACTATCGAACGGAATGCTCGATTGCAAACGCAATTGATTGATGACTTACTCGATGTTGCGAGAATTCTGCGCGGTAAACTGGCGATTAACTTCGCTCCCACCGATCTAGTATTGGCGATCGAAAATGCTTTGGAGACAGTGAGGACGACTGCGGAGCATAAATCTATCTCGCTTATTTCTGTTTTACCACATATTGGCAAAGTATCTGGAGATCCAGCCCGACTTCAGCAAATTGTCTGGAATTTGCTCTCCAACGCCGTTAAGTTTACTCCTAATGGCGGACAAGTAGAGATTATTCTCGAACGAGTCGGCAATCAAGCCCAAATTACTGTCAAGGATACTGGTAAAGGCATTCGTCGGGAGTTTCTTCCCCAAATCTTTGAATCCTTTCGTCAACAAGATACTTCCACAACTCGCCAGTTTGGCGGGTTAGGATTAGGATTAGCGATCGTGCGGTATTTGGTTAAAGCACATGGCGGTGCGATCGCGGCTGATAGTCCCGGAGAAGGGTTAGGTTCTACCTTTAAGGTAAGATTACCTTTACTGAATGTTGAACCAGATAATAGCCAGACAAATCAATTACCCAAACCAAAACTCGATCTTACGGGAATTCGAGTCCTCGCTGTAGATGATGAATCTGATGCACGAGAGTTATTAACAGCTT
Source organism: Oscillatoria salina IIICB1 (assembly GCF_020144665.1). Taxonomy (NCBI): domain Bacteria; kingdom Bacillati; phylum Cyanobacteriota; class Cyanophyceae; order Oscillatoriales; family Oscillatoriaceae; genus Oscillatoria; species Oscillatoria salina. The sequence goes on from NZ_JAAHBQ010000015.1 coordinate 9,869, forward strand.
TGTTCGCTCAATATAAAGCAGCAGAAGTTAAAACAGTCGCCTCAGCTCAGGAAGTTTTGGCAATTTTGCCATCTTTTCAACCTGATGTGTTAGTTAGCGATCTTGGGATGCCCGATCTCGATGGCTATTCCTTAATCCAACAAATTCGTGCTTTACCCCCCGAAAAAGGCGGACAGATTCCGGCGATCGCCTTGACAGCTTATGCTAGAGAAGAAGATCGGCAACGTGCTTTAAAAAGTGGCTATCAACGCCACGTAACCAAGCCGATTGAACCCGAAAAATTAGTTCAAGTGGCGATCGAACTTTTACGAGGTAATCAGCCAATCTAACAATTTTGTGATTGGTTTTTCCCACTTGCTTGATGACTCTGATTTTCAGTTTAAATGGACTCCGTAAGTCGAAGGACACTGAGACGACGGAACTAGACCGCGCTAAAGTAAGGTCTGTTTCTTTTTAGCAAACATTTCCATCCCTAATCGGGATTTGAGTTTAATCTAAAGCTTTGTCAACTTTCTACCAGAATTCTACTATTCTACCAAAGTCGGAGGCTGAAAGTATGGAGGTAAGCGGACTCGAACCGCTGACATCCTGCTTGCAAAGCAGGCGCTCTACCAACTGAGCTATACCCCCTCGCGGGAATTCCCATTAATTACAATATAGCATATAGAACTGAATTTTGTACATAATTGCCGTAAATTTTAGATCGGGAGGGAAAAATGAGCCAAGTTGTTGCTGCTTTTTATAAGTTTGTTCGACTGTCAGATTTTGCTGAACTAAAGAACAGATTACTGCCACTTTGTCAAGAGCAGGGAATCAAAGGAACGATTTTGCTAGCACCGGAAGGAATTAATGGCGCGATCGCCGGATCTCGTCAAGCTATTGATACAGTATTGCAGTATTTACGCTCTGACTCTCGTTTCGCCGATCTGGAGCCTCAAGAGTCCTACACAGATTATCAACCCTTTGAGCGCTTAAAAGTACGTTTAAAAAAGGAAATTATTACTTTTGGCTTAACGGAAGTTGACCCTTGCACCAAAACGGGAACCCATGTTACTCCTGAAGAATGGAATGCTTTACTCAGCGATCCCGAAGTAACAGTTATTGACACCCGCAATGATTATGAGGTAAACATCGGTACTTTTCAAGGCGCGGAAAATCCCGAAACTACCTCCTTCAGCGACTTTCCCGACTACGTGCGTCAGCATCTCGCTCCCAGTCGTCAGAAAAAAATCGCCATGTTTTGCACTGGGGGGATTCGTTGCGAAAAAGCGTCTTCGTTTCTCTTAAATCAAGGCTTTCAGGAAGTTTATCAACTCCAAGGTGGTATTCTTAATTATTTAGCACAAGTACCAGCGACAGAAAGTCTTTGGGAAGGAGAATGTTTTGTTTTTGACGATCGCGTCGCTGTCAAACATGGCTTAGAAACTGGCTCTTACCAGCTTTGTCGCAGTTGCGGAAATCCAATTTCGCAAGCGGATCTCAATTCGCCCTATTATGAAGAAGGTATTTCTTGTCCTCACTGTTTTGATAATCTCACGGAAGAAAAAAGAGCGCGTCAGCAAGCGAAACAGCAACAAATTGAGTTAGCACGAAAGCGCCGGAGTAGGGACTGATAAGGGATTGAGAGACAAAAGAGAGGGGGAGGAATTAGGGGATTCACTTATCAGTTTATCCCCAATCCCCAATCCTTAGTCCCCAATTCTCACTTCAAGTCGAGAAAACAAAGCGATCGCCAAATCACCGTATTCCCATTCTTCCACCCAAGCGGCGGGGAGACTGCCCACAGGCGCATCAATGCTAAAATTCAGTTGCGACCAGGATAACCAACATTTGTCTAACCAACCGACTTGCTTGCCAAAATTGAGCCAGGTTTGATAGTTAGCATCGGGCTTATTTCCGCCTAAACTTTGCCAAAGCTGATCTTGTCTGCTAAAACCAAAGCGATCGCTACTATATTTTCTCCATAATCGATCGAGTTTCTCCAAGCAGTCGTAACTAATTTCGCTTAAGTCTTCAATTTCGATCTCCATCAAGTAATGTTTACCCCTGGCTGACAGAATCAATCTTTTGGTTTCTAAGTCTGCTTCTCGCCATCTACTCTCAGCAAGAAGCTTATCCAGCTTGGTGTAGTCTAGCATTGGTTGTAGTTGCTTTCGTGTTTCTGATTTTTCTACTGATGAAGTCAAAGCTTGCTTGTAAATAGCTGTAAGAGTGCAAGCCTATCTGAGTAACTTAGTTTACAGGTTGTTCAAGATACTTGGTGAAATCCGCTTGCGGCAAATCACTATCTCTTTACCCTTTACCCTAAATAGATTAGTAAATCCCGACAATTATGATTACCAGCAGTAATGTAAAGCGTGGCAAATGGTTAAGCATTTTTCTGTTACTTATATTTCTCGCTAGTTGTGGTGAAAATTCTCCCAATTCCGAACAAACACCAGCAGAAACTACTGCATCGGAGACAATTGAAAATGTCGAAGCTGAATCTCCTACTGCTGATAACAAGCAACTATCTAACAATAGTTCCGCAACTCAAAAACAAGCTAGCAATTCTCTTGCACCTGGAACTTATTGTTTTGAATATCAAGATGAAACTTTGACTTCCGAAGCTGAGTTAACTGTTGCTACGAATAATCAAGTTACGGGAAACCTCACGGGTACTGTGCAAAATGAGGCTGAAGGTTATTTTACTTCTTATCAGCAAGATGTTGTCGGTAGCTTACAAGGCAATCAGTTACAAGTTAATTTAACTACTGAAATTGAGTTAGATACTCAAACCAGCCAAGAAACTTGGCAGTTAACTGCAAATCAATTAGATACAGGTAGAAGAACTTATCAAGCAGTTGATTGTACTGCTTTAAATGATGCGGCGGCTACTTCTTCTCAGCGAATTCAGTTTGCCGCAGGTGAATCTTCCGCAGTGGTTAGTAATTCAGTTATACGCGGCGAAAGAGATGTTTATCTGGTTGAAGCTAATTCTGGACAAACGATGGAATTAACTATTTCTTCTTTGGAGGATAATGCTGTTTTCGATCTGATTTCTCCTAGGGGAAAAACTTTAGAAGCAGGAGCGACAAATTCTAGTTTGGTTTTACCAGCGACGGGCGATTATACTGTTATTGTTGGTGGTACTCGTGGTAATGCTACTTACGATTTACAAGTAGAAATTAATTAGGTTGACGCAATTTTTGTAAGCTCGAAAAGCAGGCTGATAGTAATTCCCAATTTAAGGAATTGTACTTGGTTTGTCCTTCTTTTCGAGCTTCGACTAATCCGGCTTCTAGCAAAATTTTTGAGTGATGGCAAAAGAGTGCTAAACTAATATCTAAGCTTTGAGCAATTTCTGAGCCGCTTAATTCTTCGTTTTGTGCTAGTAATTCGACAATTTTTAACCGGGTTGGATCTGCTAAGGCAGCAAAGATTTTCGCCCGCAGTTCGCTTTCTTCTGGCTCCTGGACGGCTAAGAGCAAAGATGCAGTTACAGTATGATTGGAAGTCATTGGGCTTTGTTTAAGTAGTTGTTTAACTATTTTACTAAAAAATCCTAGCCTGTATACCCGATCGCTTGACTGGGCGAGAAAATTTACTTAAACTTAATACTTAAGTAGTTGTTTAAGTAATTAACTTAGAACTTTCAGGAAAAATAAGCCTACAACCAGCAAGCCTATGTTACCGGAAATAATTTTTTTAGCAATTGGGATCTTACTAATCTGGGCGGGATACTCGATCTGCGAACAGGTATACGCTATTGTCGTGGTATTGTGTGGGATTATTCTTGCAGTCTGGGGATTTGCCGGAGTGCCAATGACAGTGCAAATTCCGCTAGAATTAGGAGTAATACTTGCCTTAAAGAATACAACCAAGTTGCGAGGAATTGGCAAGATAATAAATGGGAGAATCAGAAGAGAGTGTTGTTGCGACTCCCAAAGGTAAAAGAGGATGAAAACGATCGCGAGTGGATTAATTCTCATCACTAGCTTAAGCTTATTTCCTAGAGGAGTAGCCGCCCAAGAGTATCAAGGATGCTTTATGCGGAACGCCAACGGGACTATAATCGACTTAGACGAAATTTGTCAAGGGGAAATTGAGCCCCAGCCAACCGCAAATGCAGAGGGAATAATCATTCCGATCGAAAATCGCTTGGGAGAAACACCAGTCGTCAATGTTACTTTTAACGGGGAGAATAGTTACGAAATGCTGTTCGATCCCGAAGCGAGTAACACGACGATTTTACCAGCAGTGGCAGAAGCACTCAACATTGCCCCCTTTGCCCGGAGTAATTTTAACCTGAGCGACGGCGGTACAGCAAACTTAGGTTTAGCCGTCGTCAACTCCTTACAAGCGGGAGAGTTAATTGTGCGAGAATTTATTGTCGCGATCGCGCCCGCCGATAGTAACATTGGCGTATTGGGACAAGATTTCGTCAAAGGCTACGAGGTAGAAATCAAAGAAAACGTCATTGAATTGCGTCGTCGTTAATTTTTAGTCAGTGAAAATTTTCAATACCATTATCGAATTAGAAACCAGCGACGGAATCTCCATCCATAATCTTACTCCAGAAATTGAGAAATTGCTGGCGCAAAATTCCTTATTAAATGGCTACGCATTAATATTTTCCAGACATACCACAACCGCTTTAGCTATTAACGAAAACGAAGTAAGATTATTAGAAGATATTAAAGGACATCTAGACAAACTCGCACCCAAAGAGCGAAAATATTTGCATAACGATTTACATTTGCGAATCGTACCACCAGACGAACCAATTAACGCTCATTCTCACTTAATGGCAATAATGCTGAATAATAGCGAATATATTCCCATTGTCGCCGGAAAATTAGCTTTGGGAACTTGGCAATCAGTGTTATTTTTCGATCTTGATGGTCCCAGGAAAAGAACCATTTTCGTACAATTATGTGGTGAGTAAGTAATTGGAGATAATGGCGATCGCGAGGGAAAATTACACTTAATTTATTTAAGTAATTGTGTGAAAATTTCTTGCTGATTTTAGGGCAAGAAATTTCTTGAATGAATTTATAATTGTTATTTTAACTGATTAAAAACAATTTTTGCCTAGCTAGCAGAAAATACGCTTTAATTATTGAATTAAGTGGTTAATTGACGCTTGGGGGAAATCCCCAGAGTAAAAATGATTTGCATTACTTAGCGATCGAGTCTGAAAAAGCTTGCATTTTACAAAAGTTTACCTCTACTACTTATTTTCCCATCGAGATACACCAAAGCCCAATCTTGAACAATAATTGAGAGTGTGGGATCGCTCTGAAATAACTCCCATCGCCAAGCGAAGAAAGTTTAGTGGTACGTGAATACTAAAAGAATGTTTAATTTCCCAGCCTCTATTTTAAATCGGACTTTGCCGAGGGCAACTTTCGAGCAACTGTGTCAGTTATGGGAACAGATGGGAGAAAATACTTTAGCTGAGGCTGTGGTATTGAGTGAAGTCAGTATTGGTGATAATGGGGAGGACAAATTTCGTTTAGTTGTATCCAAGAAATTTAGCGCTTGGTTGTGGGGAAAAGCAGTAGATAGGGAAACTTATCAAGTAGGGTTAAGCTTTGAACCAGAAGCGATCGCCAATTTCCTTACTCAGATTTTGCCTCAAATCGAAGCTAATTGGCAACAGCGCCACCCAATCCAACTTAGCCACAAGCTCGAAATCAACGATCCCCAACTACAAAATCAGTTTACACTTCAATTAATCGAAACTCTTACCAAGCATAACTTACCTTCAGCTTGTCAACCTGTAGTAGACGAAGCCTTGCGTCAACAAATAGCACAAGAGCGACTGCTGAATCAACTTACCAGCCAGATTCGTCAAAGTCTCCAATTACCTGTAATTATCCAAACCGCAGTTGATAGAGTACAAAACTTTTTCCAAGTTGACCGTTTAGTAATATATCAATTCGAGCGCCAATTAGAAACCGAAGCTGATACTAACTTAGGACAATCAAAAAAACCCTCAGTAACGGGTTGCGTTACCTACGAAGCGAGAAACTCAGAACAAATTCCCTCAGTTTTAAACTTAGTTGCAGAAGCAGAAACCGAATGCTTTATCTACGTTCCCAATTATCGGGAAAAGTATCGTCGCGGCGAAACTGTTGCAGTCGAAGATGTAGCAGTAGCATATGATTCAGCACCTTGTTTACTAAGATTTCTGAGAAAAATTCAAGTTCGGGCGAAATTAGTTGCACCAATAGTTGCAGATGAGAAATTGTGGGGACTCTTAATTGCCCATCAGTGCTGGGAACCGCGACAATGGAGTGAAAACGAACAAAGCTTTCTCGGACAAATAGGCGAACATTTAGCGATCGCGATCCAACAAGCGCAATTATACGCCGAATTACAACAGCAGAAAAATACCTTAGAAATGCGCGTAGTCGAACGTACTCAAGAATTAAAAGATGCACTTTTAGCCGCCCAAGCTGCTAACCAGTATAAAAGTGAATTTCTCGCGATCGTCAGTCATGAATTACGCACCCCCTTAACTTGCGCGATTGGGCTTTCCGGTACGCTGTTGCGTTGGTCTTTCGGTCAACAAATTAACGTCAAACCCATTCCTATGGATAAGCAACGCCGCTACCTGGAAACCATTCAAGACAGTTGTAAACATTTGCTGGAATTAATCAACGATATTCTCGACTTTTCCCAAGTCGAAGCCGGGAAAATGGCTTTGAACATTAGTGACTTTTCCCTGCGTCAGTTATCGCGTTCCGTAGTCCAAACCTTTCGCGAAGAAGCTTATCGCCGTAAAATTGCTTTATCCTTAGATATCAAACTCAAATCGAAAAGCGATCGCTTTCATGCCGACTCCCGGAGAGTTAAGCAAATTCTCTTTAACCTCGTTAGTAACGCGATTAAATTTACTCCCTCCCAAGGACAAGTTATTTTGAGAGTTTGGCGAGAAGACAACGAAGCCATTTTTCAAGTTGAAGATACAGGTATTGGTATCCCTAAAGATCGCGTTCCGTTGATGTTTGAAAAATTTCAGCAATTAGAAGATCCCCACCAGCGTACTTATGAAGGTGCTGGATTAGGTTTAGCACTGACCAAACAACTTGTAGAATTACACCGAGGCACGATTGAAGTTGAGTCCGCAGTCGGTCAAGGCTCTTTATTTACTGTACGCTTACCAGATATGGATAAATATAAATCAAAATCAAATCCACACTCACAACAGCAGCGATCGTCAGAAGTTGCCAAGACAATTGTCTTAATTGAAACCGATGACGAAGTAGCCACCGTAATTTGCGAATTGCTTACTGCCGCTTATTATCAGGTAGTTTGGTTAGTAGATGGTTCAACGGCGATCGAGCAAATGCAACTGTTACAACCCTCTCTCGTTATTTTAGGGCAGCAAATAGCAGGAATCGATAACCAAGAAATTGCTACCACTCTCCAACAATTACCGACAACCAGACAAACTAAAATTTTGATGTTACGCGATCGCGCGACTCTCGACAATCTCGATCCTACTCTCGACAATCTCGCTGATGACTATTTACTTAAACCAATCGAGCCCGAAAAACTCTTAGAAAAAGTTAACGCTTCGATCTCTACTGAGTCAACCAGCTAAATTCAGTTTCGCCCATACTCAAATTACCTATAATGAATCCAGGGCAAGCCAGCTAGAATTTCCTTTCCCAACTGATTTTTGCCAGTTTTCGATCTTGATTCCTTGGAGTTTACTCAAATGACAACGCAACCAGAACTAATGCGGCGTAGCCAACTTATTAATAAATTAGTCTTAGAACGTAGGACAACTGATAAAGTGGGTAATGTCGAGCAACTTTGGCTCGATCCTCACGCTCACGAAATTCAAAGTTTTAGTTGCAAATCTGGCTTATTCGGTCACAATAAGTTAATTTTTACTTGGGAGCAAATTGAAACTATCGGTCATGATTGTATTCTCGTTAACTGTTCTCCTACAGAAGCGATGAAAGAAAAACCCGATCGATCCGAATTAATTATTAATCATGAAGTTTGGACTGATGCTGGAGTACGAGCGGGGAAAATTGTTGATTATTTGTTTAATTTACAAACTGGGAAAGTTGTTGGCTATTTGTTCGTTGCTGATGGTTGGGAAGGAGTTACCGATGGTACTTACATTTTAGAGCCAGTGGCTATTTCTAGTGTCGGCAATAAACGCGCGATCGTTTTCGATCGTGCTGCTCGTAATGCGGCTAAATTTAGTGAAGGTTTGAAAAATAAAATTGAGCAAGCAACCAGCTTTTTTTCAGCAGATTATGCTCAAACTAGAAAAGAAGTAGAAACTGCACTTAGTAAAGCCAAAGAAGCGGCTGAATCCGTTGCATTTCAGGCGAAAGACAAGCTGAATGAAGCCAAAAATAAGTTACAAAAATCGGCAAATTCTGAAGAAACTCAACCTGACGATCGACCAAGTTCTGAATTAGAAAATCAAGAAAATGTAGATTTTTAGTTGAGTAAATAAAGAACTTACTTTTCTTCTGAACTTTCTCCAATTAAGTTGAAAAAACTTGGCAGAGAAACTCTTAAGTAAAGGATAATTATTATCTTTTTTAAGGAAATCTGGTTGCTGGGATAGAAACTATGTCAATTTTCTACACAAAAGCTAAGAAAACGCGAGAAACTAGATTATAAATTTCATCTAACTGTTGAAAAAAATATCAAGCTTAAATGTGCAAAATTTAAAGATAATTGCTGCTACTAATAAATAATCGCTCGAGGAGGATAATCTTTTGCTAAGACTATTATTAATTTCTGGTTTACTAATAGCATTTTTAGCTATAGTTTTTGCCCTGCAAAACCCTAGCCCGATTACAGTTAATTTATTGTTTTGGCAATTTCAAGGTTCCCTAGCTTTAGTCTTATTATTCACCTTAGCTTTAGGAGTAATAGCAGGTATTTTAGTTTGTAGCCCAATAGTAATTAAAAGAAACTGGAAAATCGCTAGTGCGAACAAAAAAATCAAGGAAATGAAACGAGCTTTAGCAGATCAAGATGAAGTGATGGTAAAACAAGAAAAAAGAATCAAATACTTAGAAGAAAACCTGCAACTAGAAAACTCAACTAAAAACCACGAACAAACCAAACTCCCAGAATAAACAAATCACCTTCTTTAATCCTTTGCGACTTGGCGACTTTGCACGAGAAAAAACACCTAAAAAAGGAAGTATAAATGTGAGTGTAGCTAACATTTTAACCAACATTAAAAGCAAATTAATCGTATCTTGTCAAGCCCCAATTAATTCACCATTACACGATCCCCTAATAATTGCTGCGATCGCGCAAGCATCAGTAAATAACGGTGCAGCAGCAGTGCGCATTGATACACCAGCCCACGTAAAAGCTGTGCGACAACAAATACCGAATATTCCAATTATTGGTTTGTGGAAACAACAAATTCCTGGCTACGAAGTGTATATTACCCCAACATTAGCAGCTACAGACGCTCTTGCTCAGGCTAATGCCGATATTATCGCAATTGATGCTACCGATCGCCAACGTCCCAATCACGAAACTGTAACTCAATTAATCGAGCATATCCACACAAAATTAGGTAAATTAGTGATGGCAGATGTAGACAGCATCGAAAATGCGATCGCTGCTACTCAAGCGGGTGCTGACATCGTAGCTACCACTCTCTATGGCTATACCAAACAAACCCAAGCTTGCAACCCTCCCGGTTGGGAATTACTCAAACAGATGGTAGCAAAATTAGATATACCTGTTATTTGTGAAGGTGGAATCGCTTCACCCGCAATGGCTCAAAAAGCTTTACAATTAGGAGCGTATGCAGTTGTAGTTGGAACCGCCATCACCGGGATCGATCTTAAAGTTAAAGAATTTCAAGCTATTTTTGAAGGATAGCAAACGATCTCGCTCATTTAATTTTTTTGGGGTTAATTTTCCCACTCTCTTGCGGAAATAAATGATGTAAGGGGAAACTTAGCCAACCATTGTTGCAATTTATTTTGTTTTTTTCCTTGACTATTAGTTATTTTTGTGTTATGAAAGTTTTTGTTTTCGAGACGAGTAGTTAAAGCAAGAGTTTCACTCCAAAGGGGAGCATATTTACCCGGTTGTCTCGCGCAAATCATCAAAGATTTAGCAGAGTCGATGGCTAAATTAGTGACAGCTTGATGCAAAAATGCCACAGTTGAGTCGCGATCGCAAACCGACAGCGACTCCAAGACAATTCGCAAACAACCATGATTCAAAGTAGCTTCTACAACCTGGATACCTTTATCGTTCAAGAGATAATTTAAAACTGACGCGATCGCCTTTTCATCTCCTCGTTTCGCTAGCTTTAGCATACTTTCTTTACTCATTTTTGTTACCAAAAGCACAGAATATTAATCTTAAGTATGCCTGTCTGCGGGCTCGAAAGCACAAAAAGAGTAAAAAACGTATCAGTCCCCAATCCCCAATCAACAGTGAACAGTGACCAGTTTACCCTCGAATCTGTCGTTCTTCTAATGTCACCTTCTTGAATCTCTCCCATTAGCAATCCCATCCCAACTGTTGACTGATAACTGTTCACTGATAACTGATAACTGAACCCAATCCCCAATCCAAGGGTCCCCAAAAACTGAGTGAGGGGTATCACCCCCCACTCAGTCAATTTAAGCTAAATTAAGAGACAGAGTGATAAAACTTGCAAGAGAATGCTGCAAAAAACTCGCAATTACTTTTGGTAAACTAGGCTTGACCTAAGTTTATCCAGCTAGAGAACTTTGCAGCATTTCAGATAATTGTTTCCCCAAGAAAGATAAACATAAATTATGACAACAGCAACTCTTACGGATAACCCCTTATTAATTGGTCAAGGATTACCTCCTTTTGAGAAAATTACTCCCGAACAGGTAGTTCCGGGTATTACTCAGCTTTTGGAAGAATTAGACGCAGAATTCACTAAATTAGAAGCGAAAGTAACTCCCACTTGGGAAAATTTAGTCGAACCTCTAACTGAAATTGAAGAACGTCTCAATTGGAGTTGGGGAGTTGTGGGACACTTAATGAGTGTAAAAAATAGTCCCGAATTGCGTCAAGCTTACGAAAAAGTGCAGCCCAGCGTAATCAAATTCAGCAATAAAGTTAGTCAAAGTAAGCCAATTTACGAAGCCTTTAAAGAACTACAAACATCGGCAAATTATGAGAAATTAGAACCAGCCCAAAAACGAATTATTGAAGCAGCAATTCGAGATGCGGAACTTTCGGGAGTAGGTTTAACAGGAGAAGTACGTTCTCGTTTTAACGAAATTCAACTCGAACTTGCAGAACTGGCAACTAAATTTTCTAATAATTTATTGGATGCAACCAAAGCTTTCAAATTAAAACTAACTAGCCAAGCAGAAATTGATGGCTTACCTCCTAGTTTACTCAGTCTCGCAGCCCAAACTGCGCGTTTAGAAGGAGAAGAAAATGCCACGGCTGACAAAGGACCTTGGTACATTACCTTAGATTATCCTAGCTTTCTTCCTTTCATGCAGCATAGCAAAAATCGTGACTTGCGCGAGAAATTGTATCGGGCTTTTATTAGTCGCGCTGCTGAGGGAGAATGGGATAATAATCAACTAATTAAACGCATTTTGCAACTGCGTCAAGAAAAAGCCAAAATCCTGGGTTTTAGTAGTTATGCAGAATTAAGTTTAGCGAAAAAAATGGCTCCCGATGTGGAAGCAGTAGAGAAACTCTTAGAAGAATTACGACAAGCGAGTTATGATGCTGCTGTCCGAGAATTAGCTGAATTAAAGGCATTTGCTAAGGAAAAAAATGCCGTCGAAGCAAATAATTTGAAACATTGGGATATATATTTTTGGTCGGAACGACAACGAGAAGAAAAGTTTGCTTTTAATGACGAAGAGTTGCGTCCTTATTTCCCTCTTCCACAAGTTTTAGCAGGTTTATTTAATCTGGCGCAAAAGCTTTTTAATGTAATTATTGAACCTGCCGATAATCATGCGACAGTTTGGCACAAAGACGTGGGTTACTTCCAGATTAATAATGCCACAGGAGAGGCGATCGCGTATTTTTATCTTGACCCCTACAGTCGTCCCGGAGAAAAACGGGGCGGTGCTTGGATGAATGAGTGTATCAATCGTGGCAAAATTGTTGAAGCTGGCAAAATTACGACTCGTTTACCTGTAGCTTATCTGATCTGCAATCAAACTCCTCCAGTGGACGGAAAACCGAGTTTAATGACCTTTTCGGAAGTGCAAACGTTGTTCCATGAATTCGGTCACGGTTTGCAACATATGCTGACGATGGTAGACTATCCAGGGGCAGCAGGAATTAATAATGTGGAGTGGGATGCAATTGAATTACCCAGTCAGTTTATGGAAAACTGGTGCTATCATCGTCCTACTTTAATGGGAATGGCGAAGCATTACGAAACTGGGGAAACCTTAAGCGAACATTACTACGAAAAACTGAAAGCAGCGAGAAATTATCTGAGTGGTTCGGCGATGCTGCGCCAATTGCATTTTAGCTGTTTGGATTTAGAATTGCATCATCGCTACGATCCCTTTAGCGATGAAAGTCCTACGATCGTGCGATCGCGTGTCGCCGAAACTACTACTATTTTGCCACCTTTACCCGAAGATGCTTTCTTGTGCGCCTTCGGTCATATTTTCGCGGGTGGCTACGCCGCAGGTTACTATAGCTATAAGTGGGCAGAAGTCCTCAGTGCAGATGCTTTTGCGGCTTTTGAAGAAGCAGGATTAGAAGACGAAACCGCGATCGCCAATACTGGAAAACTCTTCCGGGATACTGTCCTCGCTTTGGGTGGAAGTTTGCACCCAATGGACGTATTTAAAGCTTTCCGGGGACGCGAACCCCAAACTGAAGCTTTACTCAGACATAGCGGTTTACTGACTGCGGCTTAATCTCCAGATCGGCAAGACCGAGAAGCAAAGAGTTGCCAAGTATCGGGATCAACTTTAATTTTAACTCGCGTTCCCACAGCTAGTAGATTATCAGTTTGAGTTCGGGCGATCAATTCTCGTCCCGAACTCATTTGTAAACAGTAACGATGTTCGCGTCCGAGAAATTGGCGATCGCGGATGACTCCATTTCCCGCTTCATCTGGTTGTAAAATTAAGTCTTCTTGACGTATCATCAACTCAACTTTATCCTCTTCACAAGGGTATTTTTCCACCGGAACACTCCCAACCTCAGTTTCCCAAACCTCACCCCTACGTCTCGCAGGTAAAAAATTCGCTTGAGTGACAAACTCAGCCACAAACCGCGAAGCAGGTTGTTGATAAATCTCCTCTGGAGTGCCAAACTGTTCTAAGCAACCGTCTCGCATTACCGCTACCCAATCAGAGATCGAAAGTGCTTCTTCTTGGTCGTGAGTAACAAAAATCGCCGATGTACCTGCGGCTTTGAGAATATCGCGTAATTCCTGACGTAACCTGAGACGCACTTGGACATCAAGATTACTTAACGGTTCATCTAATAATACCAGAGACGGACGAGGCGCTAACGCACGAGCCACAGCCACCCTTTGCTGTTGACCTCCAGAAAGTTGATGAGGATAGCGATTTTCCAGTCCTGACAATCCTACCAAAGCCAGAGCCTCTTGAACTCGTTTTTTCACCTCAGCCGGATTCTTTTTCTTGGTATTTTGCAAACCAAAAGCAACATTTTTCCTCACTTGCAAATGAGGAAACAAAGCATAATCTTGGAAGACCATCCCTACATCCCTGTGTTCTGGAGGTATCCAACAACCCGCCCCTGCTACAGTACGCCCCGCAATTTTAATCGTTCCTGGTTGGGGTGTTTCAAATCCCGCAATTAAACGTAACAGTGTAGTTTTCCCGCAACCAGAGGGTCCGAGTAAACTCACTAAGTCTCCTTGATGTAGCTTCAGTGTCACGCTGTTGACAGCAAGGTAGTTTGAAGCAAATTTTTTCGTTACGTCTTCGAGATGCAGAATTGGTTCAGCCATGTATCAGTTAGCAGTTAGCAGTTATCAGTTAGCAGTTAGCAGTTACCAGTTAGCAGTTAGCAGTTACCAGTTATCAGTTACCAGTTATCAGTTAACAGTTAGCAGTTACCAGTTATCAGTTACCAGTTATCAGTTAACAGTTTATTCCCTAATTCCTCTTGTCTCCCCCTCCTGCTTGTTTTCTCCCTCTCCCCCAATCCCTTGTCTCCCTAGTCTCCAATCTCTATGGATAACTGATAACTTACAACTGATAACTGTTCACTGTTCACTGAAAACCCCCTCTCCCTTGTCTCCAATCTCTACTGATAACTGATAACTGTTCACTGTTCACTGAAAACCCCAATTCCTATTGAGACTAGAAATCAACAAGATTGCAATTTATAATAAACGAGTTTGTGAAATTAATTCTCATTAAATAGTTTGGCATTTGCCAGGGAGGAGAGGAAATTGGCTGCATCGGGGCTAAATTTCGAGAAGCATTTACCAGCATTTTCGCGTTGGAGATGGGATAATTGGACATTTTTCGCGATCGCGATCGCCTTTTTAATCTCGACACCAGTGATGGTTGTCTTAGCAAGCATCTTTACTGACTCTGGCGAAATTTGGAGTCATTTAGTCTCTACTGTATTAATAAGTTATATCATTAATTCGCTGGGATTAATGCTTGGTGTTAGCGTTGGGGTGTTACTCATTGGGGTAGGAACGGCTTGGTTAGTCACGATGTGTCGCTTTTGGTGGAGTAATATTTTTGAGTGGGGGTTATTGTTACCTTTAGCCGCACCAGCTTATTTATTAGCTTACACTTATACGAATATGCTCGATTATTTCGGACCAGTGCAAACCTGGTTGCGAAATTTGTTTGGTTGGAGTAGTGTCGCTGATTATTGGTTTCCTGACATTCGTTCCCTTCCCGGCGCGATCGCCATGTTAGTTTTGGTACTCTATCCTTATGTTTATCTCTTAGCGCGAGTAGCTTTCCTCGAACAATGTACTTGTACTTTAGAAGCTAGTCGTTCTCTCGGTTGCACTCCTTGGCGTAGTTTTGTAACTGTTGCCATACCTTTAGCACGACCTGCAATTATAGCAGGTTTAGCGCTCGCTTTGATGGAAACTTTAAGCGATTTTGGGACAGTTAAATTTTTTGGAGTCAATACCTTTACTACAGGTATTTATCGTACTTGGTTAGGTATGGGAGAAAGAGCAGCAGCAGCACAACTTTCAGCAGTTTTGATGATTTTTATCTTCGTCTTAATTTTGCTCGAACGTTGGTCGCGCAGTCAATCCCGTTATTACCAAAGTCGCAGTCATTACCAATCACAGTCTAAATTTCAGCTAGGAGGAATAAGAGCAATTTTAGCAGCGATCGCTTGTTTGCTGCCTGTTGCTTTCGGCTTTCTCATTCCCGCAGCTTACCTATTACAAATGACAATTGCTAACGCGGAGAAAACCATCAATCAGGAATTTTTCAATCTTGCCAGTCACAGCTTAATTTTAGCAACAATTACAGCCGGATTAGGTTTAGCGATCGCGCTTATTTTAGCTTACGGACAGCGTCTCCGTCCTAACTTATTGATGCGTTTTGCAGTTCGCATCGCAGCAATGGGTTATGCTATACCAGGTTCAGTTATTGCTGTGGGGGTACTTATTCCCATCGGACGCTTCGATAACACCCTCGATAGCTGGATGCGTGCTAATTTGGGGATTTCTACAGGTTTACTCCTCAGTGGGACAATTACCGCTTTAGTCTTCGCTTACCTAGTACGCTTTTTAGCCGTCTCTTTCAACAGCGTAGAATCTAGCTTAGGTAAAATTAAACCTAGTTTAGACGATGCAGCTCGTAGTCTCGGACACAATCCTAGCAGCACCTTAGTTAAAGTTCACGCACCTTTGATGTCTGGAGGAATGCTCACTGCGGCAATGTTAGTCTTTGTCGATGTCATGAAAGAATTACCAGCAACTTTAGTCATTCGTCCCTTTAACTTTGATACCCTCGCTGTCCAAGTTTATCAGTACGCATCCGACGAACGACTCATCGAAGCCGCAGCACCCGCACTAGCGATCGTTTTAGTCGGGATTATACCAGTTATTTTCTTAAGTTTGAGAATTGCTAAATCCCGCCCCAGTTAGACGGAAACTAGCAAAATTTTCCCCCATCTCATTTTCTAATCACTTTCCTCCTGAATAATTTCAAAATCTGACTCCTCCAAAGATAGCAGCACTGACTCAGTAGCACCCGCAAAGGTACTTTCGTCCAATTTTACTATCCAGCGCCCCGATTCTTCCCTTGCTTGGATGCGTCCGCAAGTTCCCGCAGCATAAAGAGGATAAAGCACTCGCACTCTCGTTCCTATCTCGACCATTCAACATTACAAAATTTAATTCGATCTTTACGTCGAGAATAATTTTACTTTAACCATGAGTTAACCTCAAAATAACTTTATTTTTACTCAGACTGCCTCCGAGCCGTAGACCTGGGGAAAGCGTTACAGTGAAGGTAAGCTCATAGCGATCGCGGGCTAGTTCCCTCGTAAGTAAGACAGCGATCTACCTTAAGTAACTTTTCAACTAGACTCAGGGAACATAAAATCGATAGAGGATGTCTACAGCAAATAGCAGATAATAGTACAAGTGGGTTCGTTCTGATTCAGTGAGCAAAAAGAGCGAACTCAAAGCAGATCTGTGCTTTAAACCTTAAGTTAGTTAAGAAAAAAGAACAAACGCGATCGATGAATACATTTTTAAAAGCCTCATTTATTGGATGCTTAATTGCTATTTCAGGAACAATTTCCTCAACAGGATTAGCTGCAACTACCAAACCAGACAGTTTCCAATCTAATCAAACGCTACTTCTCGCCCAATATCCGGAAGAAAATTCCCGAACTGGCGAACAAATCACCCGACTATTAACAGAATTAGAAAGAAATATCGATAGTTTTCGGCAAACTATTGAAGGTAAAAACATCGAAGATGCAATCAACGATCGCACTCTCGATCTTCGTCAAGCAGTAGATAATCTCCACGACAGTTTTCGTGGTGTTCGTCGCAACCGCAATCAAATAGATGATGATTTACAGCTAGTTACCAACTTGCGCAATTCTCTGAATAATACGATCGAAAATACGAGAAATCTTGATAACGAAGTTGAAAACCAGTGGGATGATATTGAAGATAGTTTAGACGATGTAGAAGAATTGCTAACAGACGCAGATAATTCAGATACAATTATTGGTCAATTTCCTGACGAAGACTCTCGACGCGGTCAAAAAATCAATCAAGCTTTAACTTTATTAGAGGAAGATATCGACGATTTCACTGAAGAATTAAGGACTACTAACGTCGAACAATTAATTAACGATCGCACTAGGGATCTCCGACGCGCAGTTAATAATCTCCATGATAGTTTCCGAGGAATTAACGGGCGAAATCGAAACCAAATTGATAATGATTTTGCTGAAGTAATCAGACTGCGAAATAGTATTAGTGGTTCTTTGCTCGATCGTTCTCAAGAAGATCGCAATCAAATTAATTGGGAATTAGAAAATGAATGGGGTGGAGTTTATTGGAAAATTAGTTTGTTAGAAACTTTGTTGGATTAAGATTAGTTTGATATTTGGTAATTGGTAGTTGGTGGCGATCGCTTCCCCCGATTTACCAGTTACCCAGTATCTGGATTTGTCTTTAATAACTTGTTAAAATAAAGCATTGGGTAAGGCGATCGCCTTACTCTCAGGAAAAATCGCTTATTTCCATGTTTTTTGTGAAAAAGAAGCAACTAAATAATAATTACCTGTAAAGTCGAAGTATCGGGAGGTGAAGCAGTATATTTGGCTCAAGAACAAACGCTCGCTGACAAACTATACTTAATAAGCGTTGCTGTATACTTAGAAATTGGAGGGAAAAATGGCAAAATTACAACTAGAAAATAACACTATTTATACTAACTTAGAAGATATCGCTCGCGAATTAGCACCCTTGAATGTAGAATTAAATTATTGGCAAATTGACGATCCAGAAACTCGCAACTTATTAGCTCAAGAAACCCTGACCGATACACAAAAAGAACAGGTATTACAAAGCTTAGACAATTATTTCCAGCATCTCAAAGAAACCGCAGGCTATCAAGATCGCGACCTAATTGTTTTGCATCCAAATACACCCAATCTTGATACTTTACTGTCAAAATTCGATCGCTGTCACACTCATGCAGATGCCGAAGTTCGCTATATTATTGATGGTGAAGGCATCTTTGGTTTTGTCCGTCCCGATGGAACGCAAGTCGAGTTAACTATTCACCCAGAAGAATATATTAACGTACCCGCCAGAGTTGAACATTGGTTTCGTTTGACTGACTCGCGCCGTGTTAAAGCTGTGCGTTATTTTACCACTACCGAAGGTTGGATTCCTGAATATACGGATACAGAAATTCGTTTGTCAGTTACCAGTGGATAGTAGTTAACACTCCACTGGCTAAAGCCGAGTGGATTCTTGTTTCATCAAGTTTGTCTAGTTTAAAGCCATTACTAGCTTTAAACCCAAACTTTTCGGTAATTATCTCAACCATCTTCGCTAACTTGGAAAGAAGCATCAACTAAAGCTTCCAAGGAAACAAACTCAGGCAAATCGTCACTTTCCTCAACTGTACTTTCACCTGCTTTTCCTTGAGCAAAATTATCTAATTTCTTGAGTGCAAAAGCAGGATTTGCACGATTCTGTTCATTCAAGGTGAAGAGTTGATTAGCAGAATTACAGCTTTCCTGTGACTTGACGAGACAAATCACTGTATAACCATCAACATCACCGTAGGTAAGCTCCAAATTAGTTAATTCACCACCATTATTTTTCACTGCTTGAGTCAATTTCTCGGAAACGTGCTGACATCTTTTTTCTGGAGTCCATTTTTCGCCAAATTCTACAGTTTGCCAACTAATAATCGGAGAAGAAGAAACATTTCCTCTTTGAGCAATTGTCGCCCAACTACCTTGTTGCTGTACGCAGTTGAAAATAGTAGTTTCGGTATTGGTATCGGCTAATTCAGTGTTGACTGGTTCCTCGGTTGGGGGAAGATTAGTTTGCCGCGAACAAGCTACGATACCGGATAAAATTATACTAGCGAGTAAGGCTGGTGTGGTAATTTTCGTAATTTGGCTAGTTACAGTCCGCATTTTCATTCTCGGCTAACAGCATTTACTTTATTTAAATATGGTTTGCAGGTTAGAGACAAGATAAGTTGTCAATTAGGTAGCTTCAGAGGGCTGTTCCCTGTTAAAATCAGGGAACGAAAAAAGTGAGGATTAGCTAACTTTTCGGGCTTGTTCTTCAGCGTAGGTGAGCATTTCTCCAGAATGAAGGCGTTGAAGGTAATTTTCTAAGTCTCTGGCGACTTGGTTAGAGAGGAAGTAGGCTCCGAATAAATTAGGAAATGCCATTGCTAAAAGCATTCCGTCGCTGAAGTCGATTACGGGTCCTGGTTTAACTATTGCACCGATGAAGATAGCGAGTAAAAAGAAAATTTTGTAGATAATTAAGCTGTTTTCTCCGAAGAGGTATTCCCAGCAACGTTCGCCGTAGTAACTCCAAGAAATCATCGTGGAGAAGGCGAAGAGAAAAACGGCTAAGGCGAGGATGGCGGGAAACCATGCTAAAACGGTGCCGTAGGCGGCGCTAGTGAGGGCTGCACCTGCGCCACTATCTCGGAGGGGGGCAAATTCGGGGTTGTTGTAAGCTCCGGTGATGACGATGACGAGGGCGGTCATGTTACAAACGATTACAGTGTCGATAAAGGGTTCGAGGAGGGCGACGATACCTTCGCGGATGGGTTCTTCGGTTCTGGCGGCTGAGTGGGCGATCGCGGCACTTCCTAGTCCGGCTTCGTTGGAAAATGCGGAACGTCTTACTCCTTGGACGATTACGCCGATTATACCTCCTTCTATGGCTCTAGGGTTAAATGCTCTGCTGATGATTATTCCGAAGGCGGTGGGAATTTCGCTAAAGTTGAGGAGCAATATTAGTAAGGATGCAATGACATAGATAATGCACATTACCGGAACGATCGCCCCTGCTACCATGCCGATTCTTTTGATTCCGCCAATAATTACTAGGGCGACTAAGGCAACAACTATTAAACCGTAAACCCAGGCAGGGATGAAGGGTAGAACTCCAGCAACGGCTTCGTAGGATTGATTTGATTGAAACATACTGCCGCCACCGAATGCGCCGCCGATCGCGAATAAGGAGAAGGCGATCGCGAAAATTTTCCCCAAGGTTACGAAACCAATTTCGCCTAAGCCTCTTGACAAATAACGCATTGGTCCGCCGGAAATTGTCCCGTCTGGCTTGACGAGGCGATATTTTTGACCGAGGGTACATTCGACGAATTTGCTACTCATGCCGAGTAAACCTGCGATCGTCATCCAGAATACTGCACCCGGACCGCCGACGCTCACGGCGATCGCTACCCCGGCAATGTTTCCTAATCCTACTGTGGCTGACAGAGCTGTTGCTAGTGCTTGAAAGTGGGTTACTTCTCCTTCTTCTTCGGGATCGTCATATTTGCCTCTGACAACGTCGATGGCGTGTTTAAAGCCGCGAATATTAATCAGTTTCATCCGAATTGTAAAGAAGATGGCAGCGATAATTAGCCACGCAACGATCAAGGGAATACCTGTCCCGGCATCGAAGAAAAGGATACCAAAGACGATCTTGTTGACAAACCAGGTGAAGCCTTGGTTAATTCCTTGGAAGAAACTGTTACTAGCTTGTTCATCTTGAGCCAAGACTGTGGTGGGAATTGATAACAGAAATAGCAATAAGTATAGCCAAGCTTGTTTCCTCATAATTTTCCACAACGAATTGATTTTTTTTTGATAAGTACGAGTTTTTTGTACCATAAAACTTCTTAAAATATCGTTTTTCGGTTCGGGATTTGCTTGATAATAAGATTAAGATCGTCAAATTGGTTTATCTTACTACTGGGTAAAGATAGACGATATTTATCGATCTTGCTATGATACCAAGAATTAGTAAAAATTATGAGCTTAATTACCACTAATCGCGTTCTTGTCCCGATCGATTTTTCGACAGAATCTTGGCAAGCTCTTGCAGAAACTAGGGATTTTGTCAATGATTCAGCCAATATTTATGTTATTCATGTTTTACCTCATTTGAATCCTGCCGATCCAGGCGTAGCATGGAATACGGTTAACGATCGCACTCGCAAGCAAAATGTTGAAAAAAATCTCCTCGAACAGTTATCTGCACCTAAATATCAAGGAATTAACTATTATGTTGCCATTGGCGATCCGAGTTCGCAAATTATTGATTATGCTAAAAACGAGAATATTGAGCTAATCGTGATTCCTTCTCATGGTTATACTGGTTTGAAGCGTTTTTTCTTGGGATCTGTGGCTGAGAAGGTTGTTCGGTTTTCCCATTGTCCGGTATTGGTTTTGCGTCGTTAGGTTTCCTCTTCAGGCGATCGCGCGAGCGATAAATTCCTTGATTATTATATAGTCAAAAAATGTTTAACTTGGTTCGTCAATTCCTTGATGGTGATGGGAATGATGCGGCTCAATTTTTGACGAAATGTCTTGACTTTTTAGACTTTCTGTGTTTTCTAAGCCTGACGTTCGTTCTGCTTGTCGCAGACGATACAATTCCCCAGCAATGTTTTCTAATGCTGACAATCTTTGCTCGACTTCTGAGAGCCGATCTTGACAGGATGTAATTCCTAAATAACTCCTGAGAGCCGCGATCGTAATTTCTGATTTTGACTGCCCAGTTTCTTTCATCCGAGCAGCGATCGCTTCATCTATCTCTGGGGGGATTCTAACACCAAGAAATGGGTTGGGCATTGCCTTCAACCGCTTGCAACTTAATGTAAGTGATGATAACAGCCTCTTGTCAAGTATATTTGAGTTATCACAATGAATTCACTATTATATAAGTTGACACTCACCTTGTGTAAATTTAAGTTAAGATATCAGCTAAATTTGATACCGTTTTTCCTACAAACTTCGGTGCTGTTACGGTTTACTGGGAAAAAGTAAAGCTGTAATCTTTTTACAGCTAGGGCTTGGAAAAGTATAACAAAATGTGTTATCATTTTGATAACGACAAAAAAATAAAAGCCTCTTACACCTGTGTAAGTAATCAAATGATTAACAGCAGATTAAAAAATTTATCACTTAAAAAACTGTCACTTATACCCGATTGAGGTAATAATTTTAAGCTGTGGCAGTTAATTTGAATAAACTTTTATTTGCTCGCAGGTGGGAAAACTTTAAAAAGACAAAAAAATTACCGCAGACTCAGCAAGGAGTATAGATAAACGTGGAAAACCACAAGGGAAAAATCCTCGTGGTAGACGACGAAGCTGCCGTCCGCCGTATCTTGAAAACGCGCCTAACTATGGTTGGTTACAACGTCTTAACCGCCGCCGATGGTCACGAAGCATTAGACATTTTTGCTTCTGCGTTACCAGATTTAGTTGTTTTAGATGTAATGATGCCCCGAAAAGATGGTTATGAAGTTTGCCAAGAAATGCGCAAAGAATCGGATGTTCCGATTATTATGCTTACTGCTTTAGGGGATGTATCAGATCGAATTACAGGGCTACAATTTGGCGCCGATGACTATTTAGTAAAGCCTTTTTCACCGAAAGAATTAGAAGCAAGAATTAGCTCGATTTTGCGTCGGTTTCAGAAAAAAAACTCGCTCAACGGTAATCTTCCTAATTCTGGAGTTTTACAAGTTGGTACGCTTTACGTTGATGCGAACAAGCGCCGGGTTTATTTAGGTAATGAACTGGTACGACTGACGGAAATAGAATTTAACTTACTACAACTTTTAGTGGAAAATTCTGGGGAACCTGTCTCTCGTGCTGATATTTTGAGGAAAATCTGGGGATACTCACCACAAGCACGTGCAGATCTACGAGTGGTTGATGTGCATATCTCTCGTTTGCGAGGCAAAATTGAAGAAGATCCTCGAAATCCAGAATTTATTATTACTGAGCGTGGTACAGGTTATTCATTTCAGCGTCTTGTGAGTTTACCCCAAGCCGCAGGTGCTTGACAAAACCCCATTTACCAATTATCTAAATTAAGACGCTAAAACGACTTTTGGAAGCAAAAGTTGTTCTTTTTCAGATGCAACTATCTCCCCAATACCTAAAAAGCTTTCCTCTCCATAAACTTGAACGAAAAGGGAAGACTTTTTTTCCTGAGACAGATTAATTTTTTGTCCTTGACACCAGCGTTTTGCTTCGCTGCTAGCTAAAGTTACCCTGGGGAGATGAGACAAAACTTGTTCTGGTGAAGTTAGTTCAAACGTTCCCTCTGTTAAGCGATCTGATAATTCTTCAAAGGTGAGACTATCGGCTAGGTTTAAACCACAGCTTTCAGTACGCATTAAGTTTACCAAAGTTCCGCCAGTACCTACTGCCTCTCCTAAGTCCCTAGCGATCGCCCGAATATAAGTTCCCCCACCACAATTAATTGCTACTTCTAACTCCGGAAATTCCCCCGGATACCAAGCTAAAATTTCCAGTTTCGTTACTTCTACAATTCTACTCGGAACCTCCACTTTTTCCCCAGCCCTAGCTAACTCATACATCCGCTTTCCCTCGCGCTGAATTGCACTATAAGCTGGCGGGATTTGCTCAATTTTTCCGAGAAAATTACTTAAGTGAGGTTCAATTTTTTCTAAACTTAAATCCGCCGTTGATTTAGTAGCAATAATTTCTCCTTCTAAATCGTCAGTAGTCATTTTTACACCAAAGCGGATTCTTGCGTGATAAGCTTTTGCTGTTGGTAAAAATTGTAACAATCTGGTTGCTTTGCCAATCGCAATTGGTAATACACCAGTCGCCGCCGGATCGAGGGTTCCACCATGTCCAACTCGCTTAATTTTTAACATTTTTCGCACTTTGGCGACGCAATCGTGAGATGTTAATCCAGCAGGTTTGTTTAAGTTAAGAAAACCTAACACAGTCCTAATATTAAGAATTGAATATTTGTTAGCAATTATACTATTTATTTTTGACTTTTTCTGGTATTATCTAGATAATGGGATTATGAGTGCTAAAAAATACTTGCTCAGATTCCCATTATTAAGAAAGTCTAGCTAAAGAATAGCACAATAATTTGCCAAAATCAACTTTTTTCTGCGTCTAATTCAAGGAATTTTTGCAAATTAAATGAGCGCGATTCAGTTTTTCTTGGTATTATCTAAATCATAAAAATATAACATAATAAAAATATAACTGCGAAAAATACTTGCTCAGATTCCCATTATCAATAAGCTCTACCTAAAGGATAGCACAATAATTTCCGAAAATCAAGTTTTCTCCGCCTCAAATTTTGCAGATTTTTCTGAAATTAAATGAGCGCGAGCGAATTTTTCTGATATTTTTTAGAAAACAATTGTTCAGATCCCCATTATCAAGAAAATCTACCTCGAGAATAGCACAATCATTTCCAAAAATCAAGTTTTCTCCGGTCTAATTTCGCAGATTTTTTTTCACATTCAACTATCTTTAGCTAAAGAGCAACCTATAAGTTTTACCTGAGTGAAATTAATCTAAATAATTTTAATTAAATGAGCAATTATTGTCTTGATTTTGTGGCATTATTTAAATAATAGAAATCTAACCGTCAAAAATTAGCTACTCAGATTTTCATTATCAAGAAACCCTAGCTAAAAAATACCACAAAACTGCTTATTCGCCAAGATTTTCTAATATTAAATTTTCCACCAAACTCAAAGGAAGCAAATCTTGAGAAAGAAACTGAGCATAAGCGGGACTAAGATAAACTTGATACTCCAAAAGATCGCTAATATAAGTAGCAAAAAAAGCCACACTTAAAGCTTGAATATACTCTTGAGCAACTTGAGGATCTGGACCAATCGCTTGTTCCGGGACTGGGACACCTTCCTCACTCGAACTACCCAAAGCAGAAAAATGAGTTCCCCCTTTAAGCAAAACGAGATATTTTTCCTGGTTATTCAGCCAAGTAAAAGGTATAATTTGTTCAGCCAAAGCCGGAGCAACAGTATCTGCACTGCTAGTAACAATCATCAAAGGAATTTCGATGTCACTCAACTCATCTTCACCAAAGATCGTGCTAGTTAAAGGATTAATCGCGATCGCAGCCTGAATCCTCTCATCTTGTAAATTGTAATTCAAATCTGGTAAAGTATCAGCCTGACACTGAATTAACAAAGATAAATTCAACGAATTCAAAGGTGGACAAACACTTTGTAACTTCTCATAATTAAACTCAGCACCAGTAACAGCCAAAGCAGTATAACCTCCATAAGATTGACCCAAAATCCCCACCTTATCGGTTCTTATTTGTTGTGAATAAGAGCTTTCTAAGACATCTAAAAGATATTTTATATCCAAAGGTCGGTCGATCAATTCTCGTGAGGGAGTAACTTCATTAGCTAAACCACTAGCAAGTTGTTGTAACTGTTGAGCATTACTACCAGGATGTTCGACAACAGCGACAGCAAAACCATAAGAAGCTAAATGTTTTGCGAGATACTCAAAAGTTTCGCGACTCGAACCAAGTCCGTGAGAAATTACCAGCAAAGGAGATGATTGAGGTTGTTGGGGAACATACAAATCAGTAGGAAAAATGCGTCCGCGAGAACGATCGCTAAGAATTAAAGTCTGTGTTTCATAAGCAACGTTACCAGGTTGACGCAAATCTGGTAGCGTCGCAAAACTTTCTAATATTTCTGGGGAAACTTCAGCTTGGGATTGAGTTTCAATTTTCGCGATCGCCAAATTAGTATTTTGAATAATACTACTTAACTGGTCGATAATTTCAAATCCGCGATCGGAACGAATTAAAATTCCCTCAGTCGGAAACTTTTTCAACACATTCAAAGGAGTCAAACCTTCACCTTCGTCTGCGGCTGCTAAAATTAATGCCGAACGAATTGCATAAAAACCCGGTTGTCGCGCTTTTGTTTGAATAATCTCACCCACTCGTCGTAAAATTAGTTGACCTTGATTCGAGTAGAAAAATTGGGAAACTGCTAAGGGAGTCAAATCTGCACGAGTCGTCAAAATTGTTCGTAACTGTTCGAGTTGCTCTGGAGTTAAATATTTCGCATAATTAGCTAATTCTCCCCTAATCGTACCTTCTTTGGCGTATTCTTCCAGTGCGTTTACCGAGATCGAAAATTCCAACGGACCGACAGACAAGTAAATACGTTCTGCTGCTTTTACAGGAAGCATCGCAGTAGAAGTCAAGCAAACTCCCAAATTAAAGAGGAAAATTCCTAACTTAGCTGTAAAAGGTAAACTACGTGGCAGATTTGTGTTCATTAGTTAGTTAATGGTGATTAATGCGATTGGGCGATCGCGTCGTAAAATCCAGCTTATAATGACTTTTTATGCCTAACCTTAAGTTTTCCGGGTTGGGTTAATTACTAGGAGGATCGTAATGGGAAACTTAAAAGGACGAGATTTACTCAGGATGACAGACTTCTCTCCTGAAGAAATTAAACAACTTTTAGCCTTAGCCAAGCAACTGAAAAACCAAGAAATCTCACTTAAGTGTCCAAAAGTTCTCGGACTGCTTTTCTACAAAGCTTCCACGAGAACTCGTGTTTCTTTTTCTGTGGCTATGTACCAACTTGGCGGTCAGGTTATCGACCTAAATCCTAATGTAACCCAAGTTGGTCGCGGCGAACCAATTTCTGATACTGCGAGAGTTTTGGATCGCTATTTGGATATTTTAGCGGTACGCACGTTTCAACAAGCGGATTTGGAAACTTTTGCTAGCTACGCGAAAATTCCGGTTATTAATGCTCTTAGCGATTTGGAGCATCCTTGTCAAGTTTTAGCCGATTTATTGACTATTCAAGAATGTTTTGGTTCTCTGAGTGGGGTTAGTGTCGCTTATCTTGGTGATGGAAATAATGTCGCACATTCGTTGCTGTTGGGTTGCGTACAAATGGGGATGAATATTCGTATTGCTTGTCCTCCAGGTTACGAACCAGATCGTAGTATCGTTGAGGAAGCGAAGGAAATTGCGGTGGATAACGCGCAAATAGAGCTTACTCAGGATGCCAAAGCCGCAGTGAAACAGGCTCAAGTAATTTATACTGATGTTTGGGCGAGTATGGGACAAGAATCTATGGCTGATGCGAGGATTCCGGTTTTCCAACCTTATCAAGTTAATGAGGAACTTTTCGCTGATGCCGATCCTAACGCGATCGCACTTCATTGTCTTCCTGCACATCGCGAAGAAGAAATTACTGAAGCTGTCTTAGAAGGTTCTCACTCGCGAGTTTGGGATCAAGCTGAAAATAGAATGCACGCTCAAAAAGCTTTACTTGCTAGTTTACTAGGTGCTGAGACATAAGTTTGTTCGTAGTGAGGACTTCAGTCCTCCTCTCTCTCCGGGAAATTTGCGCTCGGCGATCGCTACACTTCCTGTTGCTTGTTGCAAATTCAATTTGACAAATTCTCGGCCAAGTGACCTTATAGGCGCGCACCTTCTCCACTATATATATATTACCATATTAATTTTTCTTTGGCAAGATAATTTTCTTAACCACCAACAAAATTTGTCGAACTTGTTGATTATTGCTTCAACTCAAGACTGATTGAGAACAATTTTGGTCGTAATCTTTGTTGACTTTTAATTCAAGCTAGAAAAAATTTTCTTGGCAGTTGGTAATTGTTAGTAACAGACAAAAAAAACTTAGCAAAAATGATGACAAAAAGCCAATTTCTCTGGTACAACTGTTCTAGGATAAAAAGTATTCAGCCGAGAAGGTAAAAACTTCCCAGCCGAAGAACACCAACAAACCATTTTGCCCCAAAGATAAAGCTATGGAACCATTAACAACCGCTCAAAAAGAGCTTTACGATTGGCTAGTGGAATATATTCGCACCACCCAACACGCACCATCAATACGTCAGATGATGAAAGCAATGAAATTAAAATCGCCAGCCCCAGTGCAAAGTCGTTTAGAGCGTTTGCGAAACAAAGGATACATTGATTGGTCAGAAGGGAAAGCGAGAACGATTCGGATTTTACATCAAGAACCCCAAGGACTACCAATTTTAGGAGCGATCGCGGCGGGAGGATTAGTAGAACCTTTCACCGACGTAAAAGAAAAACTCGACTTATCAGAATTATTCAACAAAAAAAACCACTTCGCCTTAAAAGTCGTCGGAGACAGCATGATTGGAGATCATATCGCCGAAGGAGACATGGCGATCGTGCGTAAAGTTCATAAAGGAGAAGAAATCAAAAACGGAGAAATTGTCGCCGCGAGAGTTACAGGACTCGGTACCACCTTAAAACGCTTTTACAGCAACCAAGAAAAAGTGATTCTCAAACCCGCTAACCCCAACTATCCTCCCATCGAAGTCAAAGCAAACAACGTCGAAGTACAAGGAATACTCGTAGGAGTCTGGCGCGGTTATCAACTTGCTTAAACCCAACTTAAAAATTGTAAGCTGGGCAAAAGTCTCAGCTTACCAACTACTAATAATATGGTCAAAATATCTCCCAGCCTGCAAAGCAAACTCGCCACACCCTTAAAAATCGGTTCCGTCGAAATCAAAAGTCGCGTTTTCCAGTCACCCCTTTCCGGAGTTACCGACTTAGTTTTTCGGCGACTAGTAAGACGTTACGCCCCCGACTCAATGACATACACCGAGATGGTAAGCGCCAAAGAATTGCACCATCTGCGAAAACTACCAAAAGTCATGGAAATTGCTCCCGACGAACAACCAATCAGCATTCAACTATTCGACTGCCGTCCTGATTTTATGGCAGAAGCAGCCGAAAAAGCCGTCGCCGAAGGAGCAAAAACCATCGACATCAACATGGGTTGTCCCGTGAACAAAATCACCAAAAAAGGCGGCGGAAGTTCCTTATTGCGTCAACCAGAAACCGCAGCAGCGATCGTTACTACCGTAGCCAAAGCCGTATCCATACCCGTCACCGTCAAAACCCGCATCGGTTGGTCTGACGAAGAAATCAACATCTTAGAATTTGCTCGACGAATGGAAGACGCAGGTGCTTCCATGTTAACTTTACACGGTCGTACCCGCGCCCAAGGCTATAACGGCACCGCCAAATGGGAATGGATTGGCAAAGTAAAGGAAATACTAACTATTCCCGTAATTGCTAACGGAGATATTTTTTCCGTCGCCGCCGCAATCAAATGTCTCGAAGAAACCAACGCCGACGGTGTAATGTGTTCGCGAGGGACTTTAGGTTATCCGTTTTTAGTGGGAGAAATAGATTATTATTTTAAGACAGGTAAAGAGTTACCCACACCAACAATAACTGAGCGTTTAGAATGTGCTAAAGAACACCTCCAAGGCTTGTGGGAATATAAAGGAATTCGGGGTATTCGCCAGTCAAGAAAACACATGGCTTGGTATTGTCAAGGATTTCCCGGTGCGAGTAAATTACGAGATCGTCTTTCGCGTCTTGAAAGCGTCGAGGAAGGATGGGAATCGATCGATCGCGCGATCGCCACTCTCAACTAATTACACTTAACCCAGGTTCGGCGATCGCTAATAGCAATGGGTACAAAGCCGAACTACTTATTTAAGGTAGCTTAGATATCTTAATAGTGTAAGCAAGATTAATCAACTTGCCAGTAACAAATCAAGCAATTAGGAGGTCATGAATATGGCACTGGTACGTTGGCAACCTTTCCGAGAAGTTGATTCTTTACAACGAGAAATGAATCGTTTATTCGATAGTTTCTTGACCGAAGACGGCGAACATCGTCGTTCAGCTATGGCTACTTTTGCACCCGCAGCCGAAATCGAAGAAACTGCTGATGCTATCCATCTTCGTTTAGAAATTCCTGGTATGGAACCTCAAGATTTAGACGTACAAGTTACTGCGGAAGCTGTTTCTATTCGCGGCGAACGTAAGTCTCAATTTAAATCAGAAGAAGAAGGAATGACTCGTACTGAATTCCGTTACGGACAATTTCAACGAGTAATTCCCCTACCCGGAAAAATCAAAAACAACGAAGTACAAGCTGAATACAAAGATGGGATTCTCCAGCTAACTTTACCCAAAGCTGATGAAGAGAAAAATAAAGTTGTCAAAGTCAACATCGGCTAAAGGTTCAGAGCGGAACTTGCACTTTTGCTTGAGAATATTTGGGGTAACTGCGTCAGCTAAACTCTGCCAAATAACGACTGAAAAATAATTCTTGTTACCAGTAATTTATTCTCTGTAAGTGCAAGATATTGATTAAAAATTCGTTTCAATAATTTAAACAACTAATAATTAGGATTGGCAAACAACTAAGCATAAATTGCCAATCCTATTATTATATAATGACTAGAGAAAATATCCGCAGATTGGCCAAAGCAAGAATTAATTAAATTCAAATTCGCGATCGCCACCCAAATTGGTGTATCTATAGAAGATAGATGCTGACACGAAACTGTTTGAGTATTTATGTCCAAATCATTCTCCAGCAATGGCTCTCTAACCCAAAAAAACCTCGCCCTTCTCCGCAAAAGCACGGAAGGGAAACTTGAGTCACCTGAAAACAGTCACTTCAATCCGGATGATTTAGTAACTTGCATAAATAAGATAAATAATAAGCATCTCTACAGTTAAACCAAAACCATGAACTCTCAGCTCGACTGTTCTGGCTACAGGACATCCAAGCTCAAACAAGAAAGTAAGCTAGCAGTAGCGTCAGGTCAAAAAAAACGCCAGCGTCGCCGGAGTCTGACGGGACTGTCGATAGTTTTGTTTGCTTTGTGTTGTAGCATAGCCACACCCGTATCAGCAGCAGAACGCTTGACTCTGCGTTTAGGACCGCTTCAACGTTCAGTTGCAGTAAACGATTTAGAAGAATTTGCCAAAACAGGCAAACTGCCAGCTTCTTTAAGACTCTACGCCCCGGTACTAACCCCGCAAGTGCGACAAATTCTAGGAAACAGCTTGCAAATCGAACCTAGCGTAGCCGAAAAATTTCTTGAAGAACTCTTAAACTCTCCCGATGGAGAAAGATTAATCGAACAACTCAGCATCGCCTTACCAGGAAGTAAACCAGAACAGCTAAAAGCAGCAATTCAGATTGCAGTACAGCAAGCAGATGGTTTAAGCGCGATTAGTTTTTTACGAGCCTATCCAGCCGAAAATCTGACCGTAGATGCAACAGCAGCAGTAGGAATTGTCGTACAATTAAACGCCTCAAACCTCCAAAGCCGAATTTTGGCTCCGATGCTAGAGCGAGAACTAAGTGTAGAAACCACAGCCAGATCGATTCGTTCCAGCATAGATCCCACAGCGCCAGGAGCAGAACAAATCCGAAGACGGACATTAATTTTACGCGATCGCCAACGTCAGAGAACTATCCCCGTCGATATTTACTACAGCGCCAACACTAGCGGTCCACTAGTAGTAATGTCTCACGGCTTTGCTGCCGACCGCAAATTTTTAACTTATCTGGCGGAACATTTAGCATCCTATGGTTTAACTGTCGCAGCCTTAGAACATCCGGGCAGTAATATTGATGCAGTCGCCGAAATGTCAATCGGTTTAAACCCCGCCGATTTATTACCCGCTTCCGAATTTAGCGCTCGTCCCCAAGATGTCAGCTTTTTATTAGACCAACTCCAGAGACTAAATAAATATCCTGGTTATTTAGAAAATAAATTTAACACCGAACAAGTAACTATTATCGGTCACTCCTTAGGAGGTTATACCGCCTTAGCCTTAGCAGGAGGAGAATTAAACTTACCTCAACTGCGCTTTTTTTGTTCAGATTTAAGTCCATTAGGGCGATCGCCCGCCGATTGGTTGCAATGCGCTGGGATTAGCTTACCAGACAGCCCCAACTCCCTGCGCGATCGCCGCATCGTTTCCGCGATCGCCCTTAACCCCCTAGTCGGAAAACTCTTTGGTGACAAAGGCTTAAATCAAATCAAAATACCGACAATGATTTTAGCTGGAAGCGAAGACGCGATCGCCCCACCTTTACACCATCAGCTTTTACCATTTACCCAACTAAAAGGAGAAAAATATCTACTCACAGCGATCGGCGGAACCCACATGAGCGTCACCGACATTGGTAACATCAACAGTGCAGTCAGACAAACCACTCTCGTCAAAGAACTTTTAGGTACTCCAGCCGAACCCTTACGACAACTCGTAAAAGGTACAACCTTAGCCTTTATCAAACAACAAAGCCCCGAAGCCAACAACTACAAATTATTTCTGACCCCAGAATATGCCCAAAGTTTAACACCAACAGTATCCGGTCAAAATCCCTCGCCCTTACAACTGCGCTTAACCACCCAACTACCAGCCCGACTCGAAGCATGGCTGCAAGTCTTAGGAGTCAGCGATCGCCCGATCGCCTACAAATCGCCCTTAGAAGAAACTCAGCGAGATCCCCTAGCAACCGCTAAATTTCTTCCCTTCGCACCCAACTTCTTACGTCGTCGTAAAACCCTCCCTAAAGTAGAAACTTCTAGCCAAAATCTCGATAGCTATTTAACCGAACTTTTAGAGGATTAGGTATTGAGGACTGGGTTCAGTGAACAGCGAACAGCGATCGGTGACCACTTAACACTTAGCAGTTTATCCCCTTGTCCCCCTATTTAGAGGTCTTCTTAAAATAACTCTCCATCACCTGACGCACGATCGGTGCAGCAACCGAACCACCGCCACCACCAGAATGTTCTGCAAACGCCACCACCACAATTTCTGGCTTATCCGCAGGAGCATAAGCGCCAAACCAAGCGTGCGGACGACCTGGAGGAGCCTCAGCCGTACCACTTTTACCAGAAACAGGAGGCAAATGCGGCACCCGCAAAGCTCCTCCCGTACCGCTAGCAACCACCTGTCTTAAACCTTGTTGTAGAATTTGCACCGTACTTGGTTTCAAATTCAAAGACTCTCGCCACTGCTCTGGTAGAGCATCATTTTTCAACAAATGAGGCTTAACTCGGTAGCCGCCATTAGCAGGGACAGCAAACATCACCGCCACCTGTAAAGGCGTTGCTTGAGTAAAACCTTGACCGATAGACATATTCACCGTATCACCTACAGTCCATTCCCAATTAAACCGCTTTTGCTTCCAAGCGTCATCAGCAATCAAACCAGGTACTTCTTCAGGTAACTCAATACCTGTTTTTTCACCAAAACCGTAGCGACGCGACCATTCAATCAAAGTCGGTCCGCCCACACCGCGACCAATTTGACCAAAAAAGGTATTACTACTCCAAGCCAAAGCCCGAACAAAACCCATCGGACCAAATCCGGCTCGGTTCCACTCACCAAACCTAGTACCACCAACATTAAGATAAGCGTAAGTATTGAGAACCGTATTCGGAGAATACTTACCCGACTCCATACCAGCAGTAGCCGTCACCACCTTAAACGTAGAAGCTGGTGGAAAACCGCGTAGCGCTCGATTAACAAACGGATTACCTTCCCCTTGTAACTGCTTCCAAGTCTCCGGTGTAATTCGAGATGAGAAAATATTCGGATCGAAAGAAGGATAGCTAACCAAAGCTAAAACAGAACCATCATTCGGGTCAAGTGCGACAACTGCGCCCTTACGTCTGCCAAGAGCAGCTTCCGCCGCTTTTTGTAACTCTAGGTCAATAGTTAAATTAACGTCCTTACCTGCTTTAGCACGCTTTTCACCTAGCACGCGCAATACCTTACCAGCACCATTAACCTCAACTTGCTTGCCGCCCCACTCTCCACGCAAATTCTTTTCAAAAGAGGCTTCAACTCCCATCTTCCCAGCAATATCACCAAGCCGATAGCCCTCCTGTCTTCGACGAGCCAATTCTTCTGCGGTTAACTCTCCCGTATAGCCTAAAACGTGAGCAGCTAGCTGTTTATTAGGGTAGTGTCTGACGTGTTCGATATCTACCTCTACTCCCTCTAGTTCTTGGCTAAACTCTTTAAGAGCAGTAATCTGAGCAGGTGTCAAACCACGAGCAACCCGCATCCGTTCTAGTAAATCTTCACCTGCTTCCTCAACCCGCTTTTGTATTTCCTCTTCTGGGATATCGAGAATCTCTGCCAAACGCGCCCTAGTTTGCAGCCAGTTAGGTTTTTTGGGAGCAATAGGCCAAACAAAGACCGAGTGAGATAAGCGGCTACTAGCAAGAATTTTGCCTTTACGGTCAAAAATAGTCCCTCGCACTGGCTGTTTCGGAATTAAGCGAATGCGGTTGTTTTCTGCTAACTGCCGATTTTGCTCGCCCTGGACTAGCTGGAGGTAAAACAGACGAAAGCCAATTCCGCCCAACAGAAGCAAGCTAATCAGCAACATCATAATTAATGATTGATATTGGCTTCCTACAGTACGAGGAGTGGGTCGTCTTCCAAGTTTAGAACCAGACTGAATTATCGTCATTGAGTTAATCGGGAGGGGTAAACGACTAAATTGTTTAGATTAGATGTTAATAGTTTCCTAGGTGAAGATAGGTGAATGGGCGGATAGAATAAACCCAAGCCTACTTGCACCGATAATATTTTCAGTAACGAAGATGGGGGAAAAACCAGGTAAAAAATTAAGCGCAAATCAAGAAAATTCTGCGTTTGTGTTTACCCAATCCCCACTTCACACTTACTTAAGACATCTTAACTCTCTAGTTATACCAGCTATGGCTCAAATTTTCCTCCCAAAACAAGGCTCGACCGAGATTGAACCATTACAGTTTGACGTTGAACTGCGTAAGGTGTTCAAGGTTTTCAATGGTGAAACTGCTGTTCGTGGAGTAGATATCGCTATTCGTCCGGGAGAATTTTTTAGTATTCTCGGTCCTTCAGGCTGCGGAAAAACTACTACTCTACGCCTGATTGCTGGATTTGAAACTCCGTCAGCAGGTGAAGTTTTGATTCAACACAAGTCGATGAATCACGTTCCTGCTTATCGCCGCCCGGTGAATACGGTGTTTCAAAGCTATGCTTTATTTAATCATTTGAGCGTGGCAGAAAATATTGCCTTTGGATTGCGGATTAAAAAGTTATCTAAGTCGGAGGTGGAAGCGCGAGTTAAAGAAGCTCTCAAAAGCGTCCAAATGCTTGAATACGCCAGGCGCTTTCCTAATCAATTGTCTGGAGGACAGCAACAACGGGTTGCTTTAGCGCGAGCTTTGGTCAATCGACCTGCGGTGGTTTTACTCGATGAACCTCTGGGAGCGTTGGATTTAAAGCTGCGTAAGGAAATGCAGGTGGTACTTTCTAAGTTACATAAGGACTTGGGGCTAACTTTTGTGATGGTAACTCATGACCAAGAAGAAGCGCTGTCTTTATCCGATCGCATTGCGGTGATGCGTGGAGGTAAAATCGAACAAGTTGGGACTCCGGCAGAAATTTATGAATGTCCTCGGACTCCTTTTGTGGCAGATTTTATTGGCGATACTAATTTGTTTGAAGGGCGCGTAACTGTCGATGATTCTTCTTTGGTGAAGGTTTTTACGGGTAAGGGTTTGGAAATTATCGTAAAAACTAATGACCAAGAGCGATCGCTACCCAAAAATTCTCATAAAGTAGTGGTAAGCGTGCGACCAGAGAAAATTAAACTTTCTCTGGAGCCACCGACGACAACCCAAAATTGTTTTGAAGCCCGACTTAAACACATTATGTATTTGGGTACTCATATTCATTACTTGGTGGAACTAACAGCGACTGGCGATTCGGTACAAGTGATGCAACCGAATACAATTGCTAAGTTACCTGAAGTTAATACCTCGATTTATGCTCATTGGTTGGCAGAAGATTGTTTGGCTTTGGTGGATTGAGAAATGTTGAAATCTGGATTAAATTCGTTTTTACAAGAGTTGGAGGCTTATTGCTACCAACAGGCGATCGCTACTTTCCTCAATAGTAAGGGTGAGTGTTTTGTGGTTGATTTGAGCCGAAAGGGCAAGGTTGTTATTTACGGTTACGATCGCTATACTAGGGATCTTTTTATCGATCGACTGGTTCAAGGCTGTTCTCCGGCGGCTTCGCTGATTTTACGTTCTTTTACGGCTGAAGTTGATGAATTTACTCAACTACCAGTTAAGGAACTTCGAGGTTATGTCCTTAAAAGTGCTGGAGCAGATTTGACTTTTGAGAAGTTGCCTCCGAATGTGATGTTTGCTTGTCAAAATACTGATGCTGAAACTGGAGAACCTCTGCCATTAGAACAATCAGTACGTTATTGTTAAAATCAATTTGCTTGTCACTGCATCAGTTGACCAAAAATAATGGGATTAATCCCTGTCCATTATGAATGAAGAATCTACGCCCTCGTGGGACGTGGAGCGTCAAAGTTAACTGGGAGTGAAATAGTTGTGCCTCGTAAATTCCGTTCGAGATTCCCGAAACGCTCGACTCGCCGACGTTTCTTACAAGGATCGGCTGCCGCCGCCGTTTCTGGGCTGGCACTTTCTAGCTGTGGTTGGACGCTAGCCCAAATTAGCGAAACTCCTCCGGAGGAAACTAAAGATGTTTTATACATCTACACTTGGGCTGGCTACACTGATGATGAACTTCTGGAACGTTTTCGCGAACAAACTGGTATCCGCGCGATCGCTGATGTTTTTGACTCGAATGAGGCGATGTTGGCGCGGATTCAAGCTAGTAGTGGTGGGGAATACAGTATTATCTATCCTTCTGACTATATGGTGCAGGAAATGGTAGATTTGGATTTGTTGACTCAGCTTGACAAATCTCGGATTGAGGGATGGAACCGACTATATCCCCGTTTTCTCGATCCGATCTACGATCCTGAAGATCGATATAGTGTCCCGATGAGTTGGGGAACTACGGGGTTGATTTATAACCGCACTAAGTTACTCGAAGAACCTCAAGATTGGATTTATCTGTGGAATAATCAACAGAAACTTTCTCGACGGATGACTTTAGTTAATGATGTTCGTGAAGTAATCGGAGCAGCTCTAAAATTGTTGGGCTATTCCTACAACTCTACTAATCCTCGAGAAATTAAAGAAGCTTATGAAAAATTAGCAGAACTTAAACCAGCACTTGCTGCTTTTACTTCTGATGCGTGGCGAACTCAAATCCTTAGTGGTGACTTACTTATCGCTATGTGTTATTCCAGTGATGCTACGGAAATTATGCCGGAAAATAAGAATTTAGATTACGTTCTTCCGGCTAGTGGTTCGTCAGTTTGGGCGGATACTTTAGTTATTCCTCGCACTGCGCCAAATCCGGATGGAGCTTATGCTTGGATTAATTTTATGTTACAACCGGAAATTGCTGCCCAAATTTGCGAACGTCTTAGTTTTGCGACTCCGAATAAAGAGGCATTCAAATTGCTACCACCGGAAATTCAAAATAATAAAAGTCTTTTTCCCCCAGAGTCAGCTTTAGAACGTTGTGAAGGAATCGCACCAATTGGTGAAGAAGTTAGCGAAATTTACGATCTTTACTGGACGAAACTAACCAGTTCTTAGTTCAATTTATTGTCATTACGGAGGAAAAAATAAAAACATAGCTATAGTTATTTATTTCTTCCCGTTCAAATTATTAAGATAAAAAGCGTAAATAATCTCTTACCAGTAACTAATCGCCGATCTAACCGTGTCTACAAAACTAACCCCTTCAGTTCCTAATCCTGATGCTACTGAACAAATGGAAGAAAAACAGCCAGTTATTACGAAAAAAGGGCGCTTGCAGTGGCTAGAACCAACAATTTTACTTGCACCTGCTGGTGTTTGGTTACTTTTGTTGTTGGTATTGCCGACTTTAGTTATTTTTGAGTTAAGTTTAGTTGAGGGCATACGACCTGGTGATGTAGTTAACCCGGATGGATTGGGTAACTATTTACGTGTCTTTGAACCAGTAAATCTTATAGTCGTGAGGCGATCGCTGTTTTTCGCGACTGGGACGACGATTATTTGTCTGATTTTTGGTTTTCCTGTGGCTTATTGGTTGGGACAAATGTCGCCTCCGCGCTGGCGTAATTTACTGTTGTTGGGCTTTATTTTGCCTCTCTGGACTTCTTCGCTACTGCGGACTTATGCTTGGATTACAATTTTACGTCCTACAGGTGTGCTGAATACAATTTTAGGAGCGATTGGAATACCGGGATTAGATATTCTAAATCGTTCCCCTGCTGTATTAGTCGGAATGGCGTATAGTTATTTACCTTATATGGTGCTAATTCTTTACGCTTCTGTGGAAAAATTAGACCGACGTTTGTTAGAAGCTTCTGCGGATTTGGGTGCAAATCCCCTGGAAACTTTTTGGAAAGTAACTGTACCGCAAACTTTACCAGGCATTGCGGCTGGTTCGCTATTGGTATTTATTACTGGATTAGGAGATTTTGTCGATCCGGAATTGCTTGGGGGGGCGTCAAGTATGACGATCTCTCGCTTAATTTATAATCAATTTCTCGGTCCGGCAAGAAATTGGGGCTTTGGATCGGCTTTAAGTATGGTTTTGATTTTTGCTGTCAGTTTGGCGATCGCACTCCTGATTAAATATGGCGATCGCTCGGCACCTAAAGCATAAAAAAGATTTTATGTCAAGCTATCTGGCTCGATTCCCAAATTTCTTAATCTTTGAGCTAATCTTTCCGCCCGTTGCTGGGCTTCTCTTGCTTCTTGCTGGGCTTGAGTTACTTCTGTTTCTGCTTGCTTGACTCTTTCTTCCGGTGTCAGCAATCTATTTCCTGACTCATCATACCAATACAGCCATTCTCTAGTTATCCCCCCATACGTTCCTCTTTCACAACCAATTCCTAAACCTATTTCTGGTAGCCAAACCGGATTTTCCGGCTGTAATTGATATTCACCATCAACTAAACGATGTACCTCCAAACGCGGCTTCCGGCGACGCTGAGAAGAATAAATTACATAATACAATACTCCCAACTGAGCATAATCGGTTTTCTTGCGACTGTATTCGCCGCGATAATTGGCAGAAACAACCTCTAAAGTTAAAATTGGTATTACTTTTTCTACCCAAAGAACATAACTAAGGCGTAATTGTTCATCGTAGTATCTTTCCACACCCAAACTTAAAAATCCATCAGGGATAATTGGCGGTTGGTCAGGATGATAATATACACCCATATCGATTCCAAAAAACCAATCCCAACGCTCTACCCAATTTAGTAATAAAATTGCTTTGAGTAAACCAGGAATCAATTCTTGCAGTTCATTATCCACAGGAGTATCGTCAGAATGGGGTAATTCTGCGGCGGTTGGTAAGTTTTGCGGTAAATTCAAGTTGAGCATCGGAAAATCTTCCTACCAATAACCCTTATTTTAGCTAGCTTTGCTAGCAAATTTTGCAATTTAGGAATAAATTAAGACTAAATTAAAAGGAAATAGGCGATCGCGTTATGACTGATAAAATTATGTACCAACCACAGGAAGACGAAGAAATTCCTCTTGAAATGAATAAAGCTAAAACTGGTTTTTCCTGGCAGGTAGTTTTTACTGGTTTAATGTTTTTTTATATGTATCTGCCCATTTTGGTACTAACTTTTTATAGTTTTAACGAGGCTACTTATAGTACCAATTGGGAAGGTTTTACTCTGAAATGGTATTCCCAACTGTTTGAGGATGGTAGGATTATTCGGGCTTTAGAAAATAGTTTAGTAGTTGCCTTTGCTTCAGTAGCAATTTCGGCAGTTTTAGGGACGATGATGGCTGTAGGTTTAGCTAAATATCGTTTTCCTGGGAAAACTCTCTACCGAGGTATTTCTTACTTACCTTTAATTGTTCCCGATATTGCGATCGCTGTTGCCACACTTGTCTTTTTAGCAGTAATTGGTACTCGTTTAAGTTTGTGGACAATTGTCGCGGCTCATGTCGTATTTTGTCTAGCTTATGTAGCGATCGTCGTTTCTTCACGAATTGCTAATCTCGATCCTAACTTAGAAGAAGCGGCTTTGGATTTGGGTGCAACTCCTACTCAAGCTTTTCTGAAAGTTTTGCTTCCGGAATTAACTCCAGCTATTGTTGCTGGTTGTTTATTATCTTTTGTTCTTAGTTTAGACGACTTTTTAATCGCCAGTTTTACTGCTGGTACGGGTGCAACTACCCTCCCAATGGAAATTTTCAGCCGTATTCGTACAGGTGTCAAGCCAGATATTAACGCTCTCAGTGTCTTATTAATTCTTGGTTCGGGTATCATTGCTTTTATCGCTGAATATATCCGTTACCAAGGGGAAAAAAAGCGTTTTCAGTAATTGGGGATTGGGGTTTTCAGTTACCAGTAATCAGTTATCAGTGACCAGTTATCAGTTATGAGTAGGGATTGGGAGAGAAGGAAGAGGGGGAATTCAGTTATCAGTAGATATTGGAGACAAGGAACAGGGGGAATAGGGGGGAGACAAGGGAGAGGGGGTGGATAAACTGGTAACTGTTCACTGGTAACTGTTCACTGAAAACCCCAGTCACCAGTCCCAATTAAACAAGCTTCAGATCGGGATATCCAGCCAAAATATCATCAGTGGTTAAAGTATCACCTTCAGCTTGGGGAGTCCACAGAACTTCCACAGCAAGAAGGCGATCGCTACCAACTCCACCAATTTCTCGTAACGCTTGACGTAAGTCATCGGCGCTATTAATCTGCGGTAAGTCGAGTTTTCCTTCGACACCAACTACCACGGTAACAACAATATATTCTCCTGGTTCTTGGGGAATTTGGGTTGCTAATTCGCCGTTACCTTGATTTAATGCTGGTTTAGAGGCTTGTCTGAGTTGACCTTCAACGTTAGAAAGTGTTTCTTCGGTAAACTTACTGCGTTCACCTAAAGCTAACTGATTAAATTTAGCTTCTGCTGAATCTAAATTAGCGAGATCGGATTCAGTTGCACCATAAACCCAATATTCCGGGTGACGCAATAAAGCCAAACTTGCTTCTTGTAAGACTAAAGCACGACCCGCAGCAGTATCGGTATTAGCAGTACGTCCGAGATCGTTTAACTCTTTTTGTAGGTTACGAGCATCGGATAAAAGCCCCACTTGTACTTTAGCGACAGAAACTTTCGGGTTGCTGTAACTAATTGCACCATCGCCACCAGAAATACCGCTATTGCGGAAACTGCGAACAATAAAATTGGCGATCGCCAAAAATATCAAAATTGTAAATAGCCCGCCAAATCCCCCTCCAATCCCGAAGAAGGGAAACAAAAACGGAAAGCCAAATCCGCCTCCCGGATAGCCGTAGCCACCTCCTGGGGCGCGATAACCACCGCCTGGAGGAGAATAAGTCCGACTTGGTGCGCGGAATGAACCGCCACCAATACGCCCGCCACTTCTGGCAGCTAAAGCATCTGGGGCGTGAGAAAATACGAGTGTGAAAATCAGTCCAACGACTAACAAAGATTTTAAAAGCGGTTTAAATTTGGGAAGTAGTTTCTTTAGCATCTGAATATTTGCGCTTAACCGAACTGAAATAATACCTTAACGACAATTCGGGCAAGAAAACACCTCTCTCCCGATAAGTCTTAAGATTTAGAAGCGGTTAACTGACGGTAATTTCGCCCTACCCGCTACAGTTCTTAATTTATCTCAATAAAGAGGGCTTCTGCCGACGGCTTATTCATGAGGAAAACCGAACCAGATCTGAGAATTACCTCATTCAGCCACCACCAACAATGGTAACGATTTCCAAGCGATCGCCTTGCTGTATTTGTGTATCTGACCAATTTTGCCGATGCAAAATCTCGCCATTGTACTCCACTGCCACCAAACGCGGATTAAAATTTAGTTGCTGTAGCAGTTCCGGCAAACTAATTTGGGCGTTACAGGTAACAGGATCGCCGTTAACTTGGAGAGTAACTTGTTTTGTAGCTTCAGACATTAACTTTTTGCTTCTAAACGACGGAGAGTTTGTCTTTTCGTTAGTTGAGAGAGAAAATATTGAGTTACTAAGCCTGGTTGTTCTGCTTGCATAATCGCACGAACAACAGCTACTCGTGTCGCCCCAGCATTTAAAACATCATTTAAATTATTTGGATCTATACCACCGATCGCAAACCAAGGGATAGGAGAATTTTGGGCAGCATGGCGAATATAATCAAAGCCAGTAGCCGCTTTTCCCTGCTTAGTTGGCGTTTCATAAACAGGTCCAACACCAATATAATCCGCACCTTCAGCGATCGCTTTTTGCATTTCTTCAGGATTTGTCGTCGAACGACCGATAATTTTTCTTGAGCCTAACAAATGTCTTGCGAGTGCAATTGGTATATCTTGTTGTCCCAAATGAACTCCATCAGCATCCACAGCGATCGCTAAATCCGGGCGATCGTTAATAATAAATAAAGCTCCGTAGTGATGGCACAACTGACGTAATTTTCTCGCTTGAGCTAGTTTTACTGTATCGTCAGCTTCTTTATGGCGATATTGAACTAAACTTAATCCCCCTTGCAGCGCCGCTTCTACAACACTAAACAATTGTTCCGAAGGAGAAGTTACCAAATACAGCAAAGCATTTTTAAGCTGCTGGTGGCGTGGATAAGCTAATAAACTACTTTCGAGACTATAAACTCGATAGCGCAGTTGCTTACAGGCTGTTCCCATCTGCGGTTTATACAGCTTCCCATATTCTTCCAAAACCCGCAAAGCTTCCTCAATCCGACACAAATTCGCCTGTAACAATTGGTCAAGACTCGAACGTTGTTCTTCCCTCGGATGAGATAATTCTGTACCAGGATCGCCCGGAGTATCTCGCGCTGCTCGTAACTCCGAAGTATGCCAACTGGCTAACTCTTGGCGCATTTCCTTACATTCGAGTGCCATTGGACTCGACTCTAGCCCAAAACGACACCATTCCTCAACAATCCGCAAACCTTCCCTAGCACGGTCTAGATTAGCATCGAGAATACGATAAATTGCTCGTTCTTGTCCTCTACCCTGGTTATATTGTTCGCCCATCGCCAAAAACTCCCCTAAGTGCGATCCAAAAATAGCGATCGTCATTGTTACTTTATTTTTTCACTGCTACAGCAGGATCAAAGCTAAAGTTAAATTTTCAGTCTATATAGGAGTCAATATACATGACCTTTACCTGCTCTGAACTACTGGAAAAACATCCTCAAGCTTGGCAACAAGCTACGGTACACCCTTTTTTGGCAGGATGCAAGTCTGGCACAATTCAAGATTCTCAGTTTGATACTTGGCTGGTACAAGATTATTTGTTTGTGATTGAGTTTACTCGCTTTGTGGCACGAGTTTTAGCCAACGCTCCTGCGGATAATTTTGAGATAATTTTAGGGGGGTTAAGTGCTTTAAAAGCCGAACTGAATTGGTTTCAAACTCAAGCAAAAGAACGAAAATTAACTCTAGAAACTGACAAACAGCCTACTTGTCAAGAATACTGTGAGTATCTCGAAGAACTGGCTGATAAATCTTATCCGGTGCAAGCGACAGCATTTTGGGCGATCGAACTGGCTTATAATCAAGCTTGGCAGCTACCCGGAAAAATGAGTCCAGCTTATCAAGAGTTTAGCGATCGCTGGGGTAATCCTGATTTTACTGAATATGTTCAATTCCTGGAAAAACAAGCAGATCGAGCTTTATTTACTGCTAAGCCATCCGAACAACAGCAAGCACAAGTAGCTTTTCTCCAAATAGCT
The DNA here is from genome assembly GCF_020144665.1 of Oscillatoria salina IIICB1. NCBI lineage: Bacteria > Bacillati > Cyanobacteriota > Cyanophyceae > Oscillatoriales > Oscillatoriaceae > Oscillatoria > Oscillatoria salina. The sequence goes on from NZ_JAAHBQ010000015.1 coordinate 53,412, forward strand.
CATTTAGAAAAAGACTTCTGGCAAATGGCTTTTAATGCCAGCTAGACAATTCAACGGAGAGGGAGAGATTCGAACTCTCGGAGCCTTTCGGCTCACCCGATTTCAAGTCGGGCGCAATCGACCACTCTGCCACCTCTCCAAGGTTAAGTATATTTATCATATCAAACCGTCGAAACTTCTTGAATCTGATAAAGAATTTCTTTGGAGACGATACTGAAATCTGATTTTAGCCAAATCAGCGAAATCTCTGTAACTACGCGATTTGACAAGCTAACAATCGAGAAATTCCGTAGTTTCTCATCTTCGTTGGTAATAATTCTGGGTACGCGGGCAGAATTAAGATAAACGGTTCCCTGAGTATCTTGATTAACGATCGTGCGTAATCTTTCCTCAGTATGGCGCAGCCGATGGTGCATATGACCGAAAGTAACTAAAGGTATATTTTTCCCGAAAGAACGCACTTTCGCGATCGCTTCTGTCAAATCGGGGTCGCCAAAATCACCACCTTGAGGATTCCAGTCTCGTCCACAAGTATCTTCTGGTTTGTCTCCTAAACCTGCTGGACCGTTGTGACCAAGAAAAATCACTGTATCATACATCGTAGATTCCGCCGCAGCCACAATTCGCATCGTCGATTCAGCAAAATTATTCACGTTGTAGCGCGATTGGTAAAATTCTTTGCTTCTCCACTCAGAACCACCCCAAGTAAAAGGACGACTCCCTACCACCGATAATTGTAACTGAGGCAAATCTAACTTACCGTAGCCTACATGAGCTTCACCCAACAAATCTAGCTGTTGTTGTACCCAATCTTCGCTGCTATGGTCATAAGGACTGCGCTTGCGACCCCAATTAGTTGCAGTATACCAAGCATCATGATTACCCATCACTGCGGCTTTAGGAAGAGTCAGATTAGCGATCGCGCGGACAACTTCTACCGACTCATTCCCAAAATCGCCGACAAATAAGACTAGATCGACACCTAGATGTTTTAAGGCTAATTCATCTTCTGGTTCCCACTGCTCGTGTACATCCCCAACCACAGCAATTTTTATCTGCTGATTTTCGCGATCGCTCATAAAAGTCCCCCTCTGGTGTTCCTTTTCTAGGATAAAAGGTCTGAGCTAGCGATCGGGGAGGACTTGACAGTAATTTATAAACCCATTACTGTCAAGTATACTAACTTAGTATTGCCAAAAAGAACAAATATTATCTTCTTAAGAAAGGTAAATCTCTACACCAACAGTTGTAGGAATCGTAGTTTATAATCGAAGCAACAGCATATTATTTTACAATCAAAACCGTCATAAATCAGGTTTAGGCACTGCCAACTTATTTGCTATCTTGCCAAATTTGCCTCTCAGCCATAAAGACTTAGTGGGCGCGGATTTTAGGATGCGCTGTAGCGTACCTTAAATTCGTGTAAATAATTGAAAATACCTAACCATGAAATACCTTCTGAATGCTTTTTTAAAAGCTAGTGTAGAAAATCCTTTTTTTCGAGGCTATACTAGCACCAACCACGTCTTTGCCAACGAACGCTTAAAAATTTTACACGAGCGCGCAGAGTTTTATCGACAGGAAATAGAAAAACTTCAAAAACACATAAACTCTAATTACGGAGGTACTCGTTGGATAGAAGCTTCAGCGCATTTAGATGCAGCAGAGATTTCTGGCAATCCGAATCTTTATCACTTATGCAGAAAAATAGAACAATTAGCTGATAAAAAAGCACAAGTAGAACAAAAAATAGCCAAAATAAACAAAAAAGAAAAACGCAAAAAGTATGAAATAGCCAAAGTAAAAAGAAAGCAGGAGGGTAAACAAAGTTTATTAGATAAGATTGATAATATAGTAGTTTTTATTCGAGTTTGGTCGAGAAGAATTTTGATTCTTTTTGTTATTATTTTAGGATTAAAAACTTGTCTTGCGCAAACTCAAAATCAAACGGAGTGGGAGTATAAAACTGGCATGATTTCTAGTAATGTTCTAGTGAGTCAAGACGGAAATTTAAAAATTAGGCAGTTGCGATCTTATCAAGAAGCTTGTGTCACTGGAAAACCAAGTGACTCTTATTACCTTAAAGATGGTGTAAGTGGCGTATTGTATCCCAGTCAGTGCGGTCAATATGGTGGGGATATTGCGGAATATAAGTTTATCGATATCGGTGGTAATGAAAGATGTACGGGAAAAGCGGTAATTGGATTAGGAGAAAGAGAAGCAGAAGCTGTAACCTTTTGGGAAATTGAAGATGCAGTTTCAGGTCACGTTTGTAGCACTATAGGGAAAACTTATGAAATAAAAATGCACTCTCTGGAAATAAAGTAATAGTTAACAATTATCTTTTGTGTGTTTAAGAAAGAAATACATATCTGCTTGCCAAATACTTGTCAATATCTAGTGAATAGTATTTTGCTTTCATAGAGCGATTGATAAATAAATTAAAGGATGATTAATTATGTCTGAACAAAGAAAAATAACAATTGTTAGTTCAGTTATTTTACTAATCATTAAAGTAACATATGGTATCCACGTTGGTTGCTTTGTTGGTGCGGCTGCGGGAGCGTGCATCGGAATGGTAGAAGGTGGATTTTCTTACTTAATGAGTTTTTCTGAAAGCACCGAGTACGGGTCAGCAATACCGCTACTTTCAGATACTATATTTACTTTTGTCGGTGGTAGCTTTTTGAGTCCGGCTAATACAATTACGGGTTTTTTTGGCGGAATGTTTAGTGGTGCTGGAGTTGGTGCTTGGGGGGTATTTTAACTAGCTTACTTTTAGGTATTTTTCGATTACTAGAAGCTTTAAATTTGGAAAAATTTAAAGTGGCAATATCTGTTTTTAACGGTATTTTTGGTGGTCGAATAGGTGCTGTACTACTAGGAACATTAACCAGTAGTATTACAGGATTTGTAGTGCGGTATATTGCCAAAAATAATCCTAATGAATCCATTACTATATTCGGATTTTTGGGGTTAAGAGGTGGTCTTTATGTGGGAATTGCAATCGGGCTATGTTTTGCAATTTATGGATACAACAAATCCTCTATTAATTTATCCTTGAAGAAAGTAGAAAAACTGAGAGAAAAGGCATTAGCTATTTTGCTAGCAGCTTTATTATTGATAACCCTGTTTGAATTTTGGGGAATAATTTTGATGATAGTGCTATTTTCTCTCTTGAATTACGGTCCAGAAAATAGCCAAGAATTCTTGAAGAAAAATGTGATCTCAAAAGCAAAAAATAAAAAATGGATACTTATTCTAAGTGGTTTGGCTGGTGCTATTGGCTTCAAAGGTTTTTTAGGTGCTATTTTCGGCGTGCTTACAGGATTAGCTATAAATCGATGGTTATTGCCACAATTACAGAATCGTCTGACTAAGGTAGAAAGCTCAGAAATTTCTTCTCATGAATATTGAATGTATAGCGATCAGTCATCTGAGAAAGATTGTTGTTATTATGGTTGAAAAAATAATTAAAATGTGGTAATAGTCAAAAAAGTTGCCGAACTACGCTCAACCTAATCAAACGTCTAAAAATCATTAAAAATAAAGAACTTCAATTGAGGGAGACGAAGAGCCTATCGAAACTATCTACGGAAATCTTCAGGGATTAAAGCCGAGCCAAATCAAACAACTACAAAGGCTTTATCATCAACGTATACCCGGCGATCGCATAACTACAATAGATTTGTCTGAGCGACTGGCAGCAATTAGCACAGAAATTGCTCAACCAGTTTGTGCGTATTTCAATCGCCGGGGACAAGTAATTCGAGTCGGAGTTGGTTCTCCTCGTCAAACTAGAATACCACCTCTGGAATTACCCCGTTATGGTGCAGAACGCTTGTCTGGCGTTCGCTGTATCGCGACAAAATTAAAGCCAGAAGCACCAAAAGAGTCTAGTTTAACCGCAATGGCTATCCAACGCTTAGATGCTTTAGTAATGCTTACCCTTACAGGTGGTGGTAAACAGCGTCGTGGAGGTGGTGCAACGGGCTACGTTAAACAAGCATATCTCGCTCACCTGTTACCTCAACCGGAAATAGAACTAGAGCAAAGATTTTACTGGACTGTTTCCCCACCACTAAGTTTAGAGGCGATCGCTAAACAAGATTTTCTCGACTTAGTAGAAGGGTTAGAAGCTGAATTTCGTCGCGAGTACGTTGCTCAAGAAGTTGATGGATCTCGCGAACGAGTGCTAGTAGTAGGTTTGATGACCGATGAAATTTCACCCCTTCAGTTTGAGAATGGTTTAGCTGAAGTAAGCAGGTTAGTTGAGACTGCGGGAGGAGAAGTTTTACAGACAATTCACCAAAAGCGATCGCGTCCTCATCCCCAAACGGTTATCGGTGCTGGTAAAGTTCAAGAAATTGCTTTGCTTGTCCAAACTCTCGGTACTAATTTGGTCGTATTCAATCGCGATCTCTCCCCAGCCCAAGTCCGCAACCTGGAAAAACAATTCGGCGTGCGTGTGGTAGACCGTACTGAGGTAATTTTAGACATTTTTGCCCAACGCGCTCAATCTCGTGCAGGTAAATTACAAGTAGAACTTGCCCAGTTAGAGTATATGTTGCCTCGTCTCACAGGTCGAGGTGAAGCAATGTCTCGTTTGGGTGGTGGTATCGGTACCAGAGGACCTGGAGAAACTAAATTAGAAACTGAACGCCGTGCTATTCAACGTCGGATCTCGCGCTTGCAAAAAGAAGTTAACCAATTACAAGCACATCGTTCTCGTTTACGTCAGCGTCGTCAAAAACAAGAAGTTCCTAGCATCGCTATTGTTGGTTATACGAACGCGGGTAAATCTACTTTAATTAATGCCCTAACGAACGCGGAAGTTTACACCGCCGACCAACTTTTTGCTACTCTTGACCCGACTACAAGGCGTTTACCTGTTCCCGATGCGATCGCCGGAGAACCGCTTACAATTCTACTCACGGATACTGTCGGATTTATTCACGAGTTACCACCAGCTTTAGTCGATTCTTTCCGAGCAACCCTAGAAGAAGTTACTGAAGCTGATGCACTGCTACACCTTGTAGACTTATCTCATCCCGCATGGCAAAGTCAGATTCGTTCTGTCACCAGTATTTTAGCCGAAATGCCGGAAACCCCAGGCCCTGCTTTGATTGTCTTTAATAAAATTGACTGCGTAGACAGCGAAACCTTAGCTATAGCACAAGAAGAGTTTCCTTTAGCCGTGTTTATTTCGGCAAGCGATCGCCTCGGTTTAGAAACTCTCCGTCAAAAGTTAGGTCAGCTTGTCCATTATGCTGTTGCTTCTGTTCGGCGATCGGGTGTAGATTGACAAATTAAATATTATTGCTTCATTCAGGGATATGGTGAAAATTCGTGAATTTTACTTTCACATTCACCTCAAAGCCCGATCGTCATTTTAATTGAGTTATTCCTATTGAAAACTATAGCAAATAGTTCTTTCATTTCCATGACGTTGGCTAGGATTCCAGATTACGCAAATGGCTTCACTCCGATGAACATAAGCTGTATAGCCTTCAATCTCGGCTGTATCAGATGAACTAAACTGAACCTGAGTTCGAGAACCATTTGACCAGTGAATGATTACAGTATTGCCAGTTGACTCAATTTCACATTCTGAGTCTTCTATTATTGGCTCACTTTCTGGCTCACCATTTTGCCTCTCAAAATAAAGGCAATTTGCACTTTCGAAGGGTTCAGCTATGGAAGGATAAGCAATAACTAAATTAAGAAGTGAAACTGCAAGAGCGCAATAGTAGTAGTTAAAACCTAGTAGAAAATTAAGAGTACGTTTCATTAGGTGATTTCTTAGACAAATAATTTGGCAATCGAGATTAGAGGTTGGGGGTTGGGGACTGATAGTCAGTATTAATCACCTTACCTATCATTCCCTCATCACTTCATCCCATTACCCACCATTCCCTCATCCCACTCTCCCCCGTCTCCCTTTCAATTAACCCTCAGTCCGTCGCCGTACTGAATCAGCGTGAGAAGGTAAACCTTCAGCCTCAGCTAAAGCTTGAATCGCTGAAGACACTTTTTTCAAGGCTGTCGGTGAATATTGAATTAAACTCGAATGCTTCATAAACGTTTCTACGCCTAAAGCAGAGGCATAACGAGCAGCACCGGAAGTTGGTAAAGTGTGATTTGGACCTGCAAGATAATCTCCTACCGCTTCCGGAGTAGAGTTACCTAAGAAAATTGCGCCAGCGTGACGAATTAATTCGCTTAACGCCCAAGGATCTTCAACTTCTAATTCCAAGTGTTCTGGTGCGAATAAGTTAGAGAGTTCCGCCGCGACTTCTAAAGAATCGACAACGACAATCAAACCATAGTGCGCGATCGCTTTTTCGGTGAGAATCCGACGCTCGTGATTTTGCAGTTGATTACTCACTTCTTGTTGTACTTTCGCCGCTAGTTTGGGGTCGGTGGTTAATAAAATTGCTGCCGCTAAGGGATCGTGTTCTGCTTGTGCTAAGAGATCGGTAGCCACGTGAACTGGATTAGCATTACTATCAGCGATAATCAGCACTTCTGATGGTCCAGCTAACGAGTCGATCCCCACAGTACCGTAAACCAGCTTTTTCGCCAGAGTCACGTAGATGTTACCTGGACCTGTAATTACATCTACCTTCGGAATCGTATCCGTACCGTAAGCCAAAGCCGCGATCGCCTGCGCGCCACCGACTTTGTAAATTTCTGTAACTCCTGCTTCTTGGGCAGCTACTAGGACAGCAGGGTTAATTTTTTTCTCTTTTCCTGGTGGAGTTATCATAATAATCCGCGGCACTCCGGCAACTTTCGCCGGAATTGCGTTCATTAGTACCGTACTCGGATAAGATGCCCTACCACCCGGTACATATAACCCTGCGCGATCTACCGGGGTGTAGCGCTTGCCTAGCACGACTTCATCTTCCGCAAACTCCACCCAAGATTTCGGGATTCGTTTGCGGTGAAAAGCCGTTATTTTCCTATTAGCAAGCTGAATTGCCGCCAGTAACTCTTGATCTACTTGTTGATAAGCAGCATCTAGTTCCGAACCGCTCACGCGCAATTCTTCCGAATTGAGAGTAAGCCCGTCAAACTCTGCTGTATAGTCTAGGACGGCTCGATCTCCCAGACGTTTTACCTTTTGGAGGATTTCGCGAACGGTAGCCTCTTTGTAGAGAATCTCGTCATTGTGAGTGCGATCGCCAATCCGCCGCAGTTCGCTTTGTGCATCAGTTGCACGAGTGATGATTCGCAACATGGAGTTAACAGTCCCCATTGAAAGCTATTACCCACTGTGAGCTAACACCGTCAGCCCCACATCTTCTTTTGTTGCAGATGCGGATGCTTTCACGCTTACCCACTCCTCTAGCTTAACCTGGATTTTTGCCCCCTCGTGCTTTTTGGCAAACAGATGTTATATTGTTTGGAAGATACTATCCTTAAATTACTAATCAATTTTTTTGACCCCTTGAAAAATTTACTAAAATATGTTAATTAACTAACTTACGTAGAAAAATTAACTAAAAAGTGCTATGCTAGATAAGCTTAAGCTGATATAATTAAAATTTCAGTATAGTTTACATCGCAACAAGAAGATTTATCTAGACAACAGTGGCTAATTCTAAGTCTGCAATCAAACGAATCCAAATTGCCGAGCGCAACCGACAGCGAAACAAAACTTATAAGTCAGGGGTAAGAACTCTGATGAAAAAATATTTTGGTGCTGTAGAAGAGTACGCGGCGAATCCTACTCCAGAAAAAATGGAGCAAGTGAAACAAGCAATGGCGGCAGCATACAGCAAAATAGATAAAGCAGTAAAGCGGGGAGTATTACACAGCAACAATGGTGCAAGAAAAAAATCTCGTTTGGCAAGAGCTTTAAAGCGAGTAACGGGATCTTCCGAACAACAGCCTGCCTAAAACAAGGTATGCTACTTGTTCTTGGTGAAGAAAAAACCTCAGTCAGAAGATGATGTCCCCATGGGGGGATGCAGTTCCGAAGTAGTTTTTGGCAAGCTTGAGGAGTTTAGCTTTACTTCGATTGGGGAGAGAATGCCAAAGACAAATTTTTCAATCAGAGCTAAGCAAAAGGTTGTGTAGAAAAAAAAGGATATTTTTCTAGACAACCTCACAATTATCTAAAGATAGTCGTAGTTAGCTTGATAGAAAAAACAAAGCGAAAATAGGCGGCAAAATTAAGCAGCGCTGAAGCGCAAAAGTTCACCTCAGCAGAATGTGCCAATGGAGTTGATAGACACCCACGTTCATATTAATTTTGACGTATATCAAGGGGAGTTAGAAGCGCTATCGACGCGCTGGCGGGAAGCAAAAGTAGTCAAGTTGGTGCATTCCTGCGTTCACCCAAAAGAGTTTGCTAAGACTCAAGCACTAGCAAATCGATTTCCAGAACTGTATTTAGCAGTAGGATTGCATCCTCTGGAAGCAGACAAAGCAAACGCTCAAACTCTCCAGGAAATCCCAAAATTAGCTGCATCAGATCCGCGAGTAGTAGCCATCGGAGAAATCGGACTTGATTTTTACAAAGCAGAAAACCACGAGCAGCAAAAAAAAGTATTTATCGAGCAAGCAGCGATCGCGCGCCAACTTGGGCTACCTGTAATTATCCACTGTCGGGAAGCATCAGCAGCACTGCGAGATTTATTGCTGACAAGGGATGAAAAACAGCAACTGCGAGGAGTAATGCACTGCTGGAGCGGTACAGTAGAAGAAACAAAATGGTTTTTAGACTTAGGATTTTACATCAGTTTTAGTGGCATAGTCACGTTTAAAAATGCCACTCAGGTACAAGAATCGCTCAAAATAGTTCCTAGCGATCGCCTTTTAATCGAAACCGACTGTCCCTTTTTAGCACCAGTTCCCAAACGAGGCAAGCGTAATGAACCATCCTACGTCCAATATATCGCCGAACAAGCTGCCAAACTGCGCGGCGTATCTTTAGAAAAATTAGCAGCTCAAACAACCAAAAATGCTCGCTCTATTTTTGGTTTTTCCCTAACTCAGTCCCACGATCGCCATAAACACGCCGATTGATTTTTATCTTAGTTGAGTCAGTGAAAATCAAGCAGCAAAAAGTTACAACTCACAGCAGCGATCGAGTAACCATTACAGAAAAATTACGGGAGTAGCAATTGAGAGCAAAAAAACTAAGAAATACTCAAAATATAGCTGTGTAAATTTTAGCTGAATATCCCCAGGATCGAATTCCCAAAAATAAAATCTGTTAACAAAAAAAACTTTCCAGAAAACAACTGTAAATTAGTCAAACCGACAAAACTCAGACAAAGGCAAAAAAACCAGCAATATCAAGCTCAAAAAATTAGTAATAATCCCACCCGCTCGACTCCCCAAAACTCCTAGGGAGCCATAGTCAAAGACAAACAAAAGCAAACAAATCTTAAAGATCGCTATGAACAATTTAACTTATAACCTTCTCCCAGACTTAATTGAAATTCAGCGCTCCAGCTTCCGTTGGTTCCTTGAAGAAGGATTGATCGAAGAACTGAATAGCTTCTCGCCCATTACTGACTATACAGGAAAATTAGAGCTACACTTCCTTGGTTCGGACTACAAACTAAAACAGCCAAAATACGACGTAGACGAAGCCAAACGTCGCGACAGCACCTACGGGGTGCAAATGTATGTACCCACCAGATTAATTAACAAAGAAACAGGAGATATTAAAGAACAAGAAGTATTTATAGGCGACTTACCATTAATGACCGATCGCGGCACATTTATCATCAACGGAGCCGAACGCGTCATCGTCAACCAAATCGTCCGTAGCCCCGGAGTATACTACAAATCAGAAATCGATAAAAACGGTCGCCGTACCTACTCAGCCAGTTTAATCCCCAACCGAGGCGCATGGCTGAAATTTGAAACAGATAAAAATAGTTTAGTTTGGGTAAGGATTGACAAAACCCGCAAACTGAGCGCCCAAGTATTGCTCAAAGCCATCGGCATCTCCGATAACGAAATCATCGACGCACTACGCCACCCAGATTACTACGAAAAAACCTTAGAAAAAGAAGGCAACCCCAGCGAAGAAGACGCCCTCCTAGAGTTATACCGCAAACTGCGTCCCGGAGAACCCCCAACAGTCTCCGGCGGAGCCGCACTCTTAGAATCGAGATTCTTTGACAGCAAACGCTACGACTTAGGACGTGTCGGTCGTTACAAACTCAACAAAAAACTCCGCCTAAACGTACCAGACACCATGCGCGTACTCACCCCCACCGACATTCTCGCAGCGATCGACTACCTAATTAACCTCGAATTCGACCTCGGTGCAACCGACGACATCGACCACCTCGGAAATCGTCGCGTCCGTTCCGTCGGCGAACTACTGCAAAACCAAGTTCGCGTCGGCTTAAACCGCCTCGAACGGATTATCCGCGAACGAATGACCGTATCCGAAGCCGAAAACCTAACCCCCGCCTCCCTAGTCAATCCCAAACCATTAGTAGCCGCAATAAAAGAATTTTTCGGCTCCTCCCAACTATCCCAATTCATGGACCAAACCAATCCCCTCGCCGAATTAACTCACAAACGGCGTTTATCCGCCCTCGGACCCGGAGGATTAACCAGAGAACGAGCAGGCTTTGCCGTCCGCGACATACACCCCTCTCACTACGGTAGAATTTGTCCCGTAGAAACCCCAGAAGGTCCCAACGCAGGCTTAATTGGTTCCTTAGCGACTTATGCGCGGGTTAATCAGTATGGTTTTATCGAAACCCCCTACTACCCAGCTCAAGCAGGACGAGTCTTACGCGACGACGGACCAGTATTTTTAACCGCCGACGAAGAAGACGATTTACGGGTAGCCCCCGGTGATGTAGCCACCGACCAAGCAGGAAACATCATCGGAGACGAAATTCCCGTCCGCTATCGACACGAATTTTCCACCACCGTCCCAACTCAGGTAGATTATGTGGCTGTTTCGCCGATGCAAATCGTCTCCGTCGCCACCTCCTTAATACCCTTCCTAGAACACGACGACGCCAACCGCGCCCTCATGGGTTCCAATATGCAGCGTCAGGCAGTACCCTTATTAAGACCAGAGCGCCCCCTAGTCGGAACCGGCTTAGAAGCTCAAGCAGCAAGAGACTCCGGCATGGTCGTCGTTTCTCGCCACACTGGAATAGTCAGCTTCGTTGATGCCGAACGAGTAATCATTCAAACCAACGACGGTAAACAAATCGAGTACGAACTACAGAAATACCAGCGCTCCAACCAAGACACCTGTTTAAATCAGCGCCCCCTCGTCTACCAAGGAGAAGACGTCGTCCCCGGACAAGTTTTAGCTGATGGTTCGGCTACCGAAGGCGGCGAACTAGCCCTAGGACAAAACATCCTAGTCGCCTATATGCCTTGGGAAGGCTACAACTACGAAGACGCGATTTTGATTAGCGAGCGCCTAGTCTACGACGACATTTATACCTCAATCCACGTCGAAAAATACGAAATCGAAGCACGGCAAACCAAACTCGGTCCAGAAGAAATTACCAGAGAAATTCCCAACGTTGGTGAAGACGCTTTGCGTCAGTTAGACGAACGCGGCATTATCCGGATTGGTGCTTGGGTAGAAGCCGGGGATATTTTGGTGGGTAAAGTTACACCTAAAGGTGAATCTGACCAACCCCCAGAAGAAAAACTGCTGCGAGCTATTTTCGGTGAAAAAGCACGAGATGTGCGCGATAACAGTTTGCGCGTCCCCAACGGTGAAAAAGGTCGCGTCGTCGATGTTCGCGTCTTCACCAGAGAACAAGGAGACGAACTACCTCCAGGTGCGAACATGGTCGTCCGAGTTTACGTCGCCCAAAAACGCAAAATTCAAGTCGGCGACAAAATGGCGGGACGACATGGAAATAAGGGGATTATTTCCCGGATTTTACCGATTGAGGATATGCCTTTTCTCCCAGATGGGACACCGATGGACATCATCTTAAATCCCTTGGGCGTACCGAGCCGGATGAACGTGGGACAAGTTTTTGAGTGTCTTCTCGGATGGGCAGGAGAAAATCTGGGGGTTCGCTTTAAAGTGACTCCTTTTGACGAAATGTATGGTTCAGAAGCCTCCCGGAACTCAGTACATAGCAAACTAGACGAAGCCAGCAAACGTCCCGGACGGAATTGGATTTTCGACCCAGAACAGCCAGGGAAAATTTCCGTGTATGACGGCAGAACCGGCGAAGCCTTCGATCGCCCCATCGCAGTCGGTAAAGCCTATATGTTGAAACTAGTTCACCTAGTAGACGACAAAATTCACGCCCGTTCCACAGGTCCCTACTCCCTAGTCACCCAACAACCCCTAGGTGGCAAAGCCCAACAAGGCGGACAGCGCTTCGGCGAAATGGAAGTTTGGGCCCTCGAAGCCTATGGCGCAGCATACACATTACAAGAACTATTAACAGTCAAATCCGACGACATGCAAGGGCGAAACGAAGCCCTCAATGCGATCGTCAAAGGCAAACCCATTCCCCGTCCCGGTACCCCAGAATCCTTTAAAGTCCTGATGCGAGAACTGCAATCGTTGGGTCTAGACATCGCAGTACATAAAGTCGAAACCGCAGAAGACGGAAGCAGCAAAGACCTAGAAGTAGACCTAATGGCAGACATAGAACGAAGACGCACCCCCTCCAGACCAACCTATGAATCCTTAACAGCAGAAGACCTACAAGAAGAAGAAGAAGTCTAATTGATTTCAGCAAAAAGATTCACCAACTGGGAATCAGGAAAAATTAGCCACCAACTCCCCAACCCCCAACCACACCAAAAAAAAACATGAAAAATCAACTAGAACAACGATTTGACTACGTCAAAATTGGCATCGCCTCCCCAGAAAGAGTCCGTACTTGGGGAGAGCGAAGCCTACCCAACGGTCAAATAGTCGGCGAAGTCACCAAACCAGAAACAATAAACTATCGCACCCTCAAACCAGAGATGGACGGACTCTTCTGCGAGCGGATATTTGGTCCGGCAAAAGACTGGGAATGTCACTGCGGCAAATACAAACGAGTTCGCCACCGGGGAATAGTTTGCGAACGCTGCGGCGTAGAAGTCACCGAATCTCGCGTACGCCGACATCGCATGGGATACATCAAACTCGCAGCCCCAGTAACACACGTTTGGTACCTAAAAGGAATTCCCAGCTACCTAAGCATTTTGCTCGACATGGCACTGCGAGACGTAGAACAGATCGTTTACTTCAACGCCTACGTAGTCTTGAACCCAGGAAACGCCGGGAACTTAAGCTACAAACAACTACTCAGCGAAGACCAATGGTTAGAAATAGAAGAACAGCTTTATAGCGAAGACTCCGACCTAGAAGGCGTCGAAGTAGGAATTGGAGCCGAAGCAGTACAAAGATTACTGCGCGAAGTAGAACTAGAAACCGAAGCCGAAAAACTCCGCGAAGAAATTTCTACAGCCAAAGGACAAAAACGCGCCCGACTAATCAAAAGACTGCGAGTAATCGACAACTTCATTGCCACAGGTTCCCTACCCGAATGGATGGTCCTAACCTATATCCCCGTCATCCCCCCCGACCTCCGTCCCATGGTACAACTCGACGGCGGCAGATTCGCCACCTCCGACTTAAACGACCTCTATCGACGAGTAATTAACCGTAACAATCGATTAGCTCGCCTACAAGAAATCCTCGCCCCCGAAATCATCGTCCGTAACGAAAAGCGGATGCTCCAAGAAGCAGTTGACGCCCTAATCGACAACGGCAGACGCGGCAGAACCGTAGTTGGCGCCAACAATCGCCCCCTCAAATCCCTCTCCGATATCATCGAAGGCAAACAAGGTCGTTTCCGCCAAAACCTCCTCGGAAAAAGAGTCGATTACTCCGGACGTTCCGTCATCGTCGTCGGTCCCAAACTAAAAATTTATCAATGTGGTTTACCCAGAGAAATGGCGATCGAACTATTTCAACCCTTCGTCATTCATAGCCTCATTCGTTCCGGACTCGTCAACAACATCAAAGCAGCCAAAAAACTCATCCAGCGTAACGATCCCTCAGTCTGGGAAGTCCTCGAAGAAGTCATCGCCGGACATCCAGTCCTCCTCAACCGCGCCCCCACCCTACACCGCTTAGGAATCCAAGCCTTTGAACCAATCCTGGTAGAAGGTAGAGCAATTCAGTTACATCCCCTAGTCTGCCCCGCCTTCAACGCCGACTTTGACGGCGACCAAATGGCAGTTCACGTACCCCTATCCTTAGAATCCCAAGCTGAAGCAAGACTTTTAATGCTCGCCTGTCACAACATCCTTTCCCCAGCAACCGGAAGACCAATCGTCGCCCCCTCTCAAGACATGGTCTTAGGCTGTTATTACCTAACAGCAGAAAACCCCACCGCCAACAAAGAAGAACGCCACTTCGCCAACCTAGAAGACGCCATTAAAGCCTACGAACAAGGTCTCATTGGGCTACACGCCAAAATTTGGGTTCGTTACAACGGTGACGTCGAAACCGCCCAACTCGATACCAAAGTATTAAACCAAGAACAACACCCAGACGGAACTATCACCAAACACTACCGCCAGAAAAAAAGGAGAGAAACCCCCGACGGACAACTAATTTGTCAGTACCTGCTCACTACCCCTGGTCGAATCGTTTATAACAAAACCATTCAAGACACCCTAGCCCCAGCCTAACAACCAGTCAAACAATAAACCCCTCGATCGACTTTTCCACAGAATAAAAAAATGACAAAAGAACTCGTATTTTATAACCGCACCGTAGACAAAAAGATCCTCAAAAAACTGATCGCCTGGGCATACACCAACCACGGCAGCGCTCGCTGCGCCCAAATGGCAGACCATCTCAAACAACTCGGCTTCCGCTACGCAACCAAAGCCGGAGTCTCCATCAGCGTCGAAGACCTCCAAGTCCCCCCCATCAAGCGGAAAATGCTTGAAGTAGCCGAAGCCGAAATCCGCATCACCACCGATCGCTACTCCCGAGGCGAAATCACCGAAGTCGAACGCTTCCAAAAAGTAATCGACACCTGGAACAGCACCTCCGAAGCCCTCAAAGACGAAGTTGTCCGGAACTTTGAAGCCACCGATCCCCTCAACTCCGTTTATATGATGGCATTCTCCGGTGCCAGAGGAAACATGAGCCAAGTCCGCCAACTCGTAGGCATGCGCGGCCTAATGGCAGACCCCCAAGGCGAAATTATCGACCTCCCCATCAAAACCAACTTCCGCGAAGGTCTAACCGTCACCGAATATATCATCTCCTCCTACGGCGCCCGCAAAGGACTCGTAGACACCGCCCTGCGAACCGCCGACTCCGGCTACCTCACCCGGCGACTAGTCGATGTCGCCCAGGATGTGATCGTCCGCGAACCAGACTGCGGCACCACCAGAGGCATCCAACTCGTACCCATGAAAGACGGCGATCGCACCCTCATCCCCTTAGCAGACCGTCTCTTTGGACGCGTCCTCGGCGAAGACATCCACAGCCAAACCGGGGAATTAATAGCCTCTCGCAATCAACTAATAGACGAAATCCTAGCAAACAAAATTGCCCAACACGCCCAAGCAGTAATCGTCCGCTCCCCCCTAACCTGCGAAGCCTCCCGCTCAGTTTGTCGAAACTGTTATGGAGCCGCCCTAGCCACCGGAGACGAAGTAGACCTAGGCGAAGCAGTCGGCATCATCGCCGCCCAATCCATTGGCGAACCGGGAACTCAACTAACAATGCGGACATTCCATACCGGAGGCGTATTTACAGGACAAGTCGCCAAACAAGTGCGATCGCCCATTGCCGGAACCGTTAAACTCAAAGTACGCACCAGAACTGTTCGCACCCGCCACGGTGACGAACGAGAACAAGTCGAAGTAGCCGGTAACATCCTTATCGAACCAACAACAGGCAAATCTGTTACCTTTAGCGTCAGTCCTGGAAGTTTGATCTTAGTTAAAGACGGCGAAAAAGTAGAACCCTCCCAACTACTAGCAGAAGTTCCCGTCCGAGAGCGATCGCGCTCCACCGAACGAGCAACCAAAGACGTCGCCTCAGACCTAGCAGGAGAAGTATACTTCGACAATCTCCTCCTAGAAGAAAAAACTGACCGCCAAGGTAACACCACCCGCATTTGTTCCCGTGGCGGACTCATTTGGGTACTCTCAGGAGAAGTCTATAACCTCCCCCCAGGAGCGGAACCCGTCGTCAAAAACGGAGACTTTGTCCAACCCGGAACCGTTCTCGCCGAAACCAAACTTATCTCCGTATCCGGCGGCGTCTGTCGTACCTCTGGCGGTCGCGAAATTTCCATCATCACCGCCGACCTTCGTTTAGACCAAGCAAAAGTTCGGCGAGCCACTGGAGGTGGAGCAGAACAATACACAATTCACTCTGCCAACAACCAGCGCTTCCTCCTGAAAGCCACCCCAGGAATGAAAGTAGCCGACTCCCAAGTAATTGCCGAACTAATCGACGATCGCTATCGAACCAACACTGGTGGAATTATTAAATACGCTGGCGTCGAAGTCCAAAAAAGTAAATCCACTCGCAAACAAGGCTACGAAGTCGTTAAAGGAGGCACATTACTCTGGATACCCGAAGAATGTCACGAAGTCAACAAAGACATCTCCCTCCTTCAAGTCGAAGATGGACAATACGTTGAAGCAGGAACCGAAATCGTCAAAGACGTATTCTGTCAGTCCGCCGGAATAGTAGAAATCGTCCAGAAAAACGACATTCTCCGCGAAGTAGCAATTAAACCAGGAGAAATCCATCTCTTAGACGAAATCCCCACCTCCAATCCAGCCCCCGAACTACTATCCCCCGGTTCCGAACCCCTTCCGGGAATAATCACCCCCCACCTGAGTTGGGCAGAATACATCGAAACAGACGGCGGCATCGCCTTATTACTGCGTCCCGTCATCGAATATACCATTGCCGACGAACCCTCAGTTCCCTCCCAAGCCAGCATCAACGAATCAGACAAACCACCAATTCAACTCAGAGCAGTTCAACGACTCCTCTATAAGGACGGAGAACGAGTAAAATCAGTCGAAGGATTAGAACTAATGCGGACTCAGTTAGTCTTAGACATTAACGCAACTGACGAAGCAAGCGTTAGCGATCGCCTCTGGGCAGACATCGAATTAATTCCTTCTGAAGATGACCAACAAGAATGGCTTCTGCAAATGGTAATCCTAGAATCCCTAGTAATTCGCCGAGACATCGAAGCAGACCCCTTTGGTGGAGCCACCCAAACTAAAGTCTTAGTTTCTGACGGTGAAGAAATCGCCCCAGGAGCAGTCGTAGCTCGTACAGAAATCTACGCCAAAGAAGCCGGAGAAGTACGCGGAATCAAAGAAGGCGTCGAAGCAATACGCCGCATCCTCGTAGTTCGAGACTCAGACCGCGTTACCCTATCCACAACCGAGCGCTCCACACGCCAAATCAGCGAACTAGTCGTAGCCGGAACCGAACTTACCAACAATCAAACTAGCTCCGTCTCCGGTCAAATAGTTCGCATTACCGACCAAGAAATTACCCTCCGACGAGCGCGTCCCTATCGAGTCAGCACAAACGCTGTCCTCCACGTCGAAGACGGAGACCTAGTCCAGCGCGGCGACAACCTAGTCCTACTCGTATTCGAGCGAGCAAAAACAGGAGACATCATTCAAGGTCTGCCCAGAATTGAAGAACTACTCGAAGCCCGCAAACCCAAAGAAGCTTGCTTGCTCGCACGTCGTCCCGGAATCGCTCAAGTAGTATATAGCGACGACGAAACCGCAGACGTCAAAGTAATTGAAGCTGACGGAGTAGTCGCCGACTATCCAGTCAGTCCCGGACAAAACGTACTCATTTCCGACGAACAACAAGTAGCCGCCGGAACCCCCTTAACCGACGGTCCGGCAAACCCCCACGAAATCTTAGAAATATTCTTTCAACTCTACCTCGAAGAAAAAGGAGTTTATGAAGCAGCCCTAATTGGCTTAGAACAAGCCCAGCGCTTCCTCGTCAACGAAGTGCAATCAGTTTATCAGTCCCAGGGAATTGACATCGCTGACAAACATATTGAAGTAATCGTCCGTCAGATGACCTCAAAAGTCCGAGTAGATGACGGCGGAGACACAACCATGCTCCCAGGAGAACTAGTCGAATTGCGCCAAATCGAACAAGTAAATGAAGCCATGAGCATCACCGGAGGAGCGCCCGCACGTTATACCCCAGTCCTACTAGGAATTACCAAAGCCTCCCTCAACACAGACAGTTTCATCTCCGCAGCCTCCTTCCAAGAAACAACCAGAGTATTAACCGAAGCAGCGATCGAAGGTAAATCAGACTGGTTGCGAGGCTTGAAAGAAAACGTGATCATCGGTCGCTTAATTCCCGCCGGAACGGGCTTTTCTCAACTAACCGAAGAACCCTTAACCATAGATAGTGAAGGGGGTAGTACCAGGAGCGAAACCAACATCGCACGTACCAGCTTCCGCACTAGTCCCGTCCAAACTGACGACCCCATGGATGTCGTTTTAGACGATCGCACTGCACGCGCTTATTCATTAGTAGAAGAAGAACGCCCCTCCGGTACCCCAGACTCTCAATCTCAGAAAAATAAACCACCTGCCACCGAGAGTAATTCTCCTAGCAGTTTCACCTCAAAAAGTAACCTTAACAACATAGATGGAACTGACTCCGAAGAGTAGCGATCGCTCTTGACTTCAATTCTTCATCCAGAAGAATAACTTTCCCCAATCTTCGATCGGTAGAGACGTCGCCAAAACACGTCTCTACCTTTTATTTCAACCCTCCATCGAGCTAAGAAATCCCCTCTAACTCACCAGGTCGTATAGTTAACTTTCTCATCTCTTGACCCCGATATATGCGGATCTCAATCGGCTTACCTACCTCGCTATTTTCCACCATACGCTGTAACTGTTCCGCATCCACAACTTTTTGCCCATTAAACTCAACGATCGCATCTCCACTATTAATTCCGGCTGCGGCGGCGGGGCTATTCGGTTCGACCCCCATGACCAAAACCCCAATAACCTCCGGTAACTGAAGCGAAGAATTAGGGTCTTGATTATTCCTCGCAGCTAATTGGGGAGTTAGATTGACCATGCGAATACCCAAATAAGGGTGAACCACCTTTTCTCCTTCAGCCAACACCGGGTAAATAACCTTAGCTTTATTCACCGGAATCGCAAAACCAATACCCGTAGCTCCAGGACGAATAGCCGTGTTAATCCCGATTACTTCACCATTTTCATTTAATAACGGACCCCCAGAATTTCCCGGATTAATCGCCGCATCAGTTTGAATAAAATCCAGCCGTTTGTCAGGAATCCCCACTTGCGCGCTAGAACGATTGAGAGTGCTAACGATACCTAAAGTAACAGTATTATCAAGTCCGAGAGGATTGCCCACAGCGATCGCCCAGTCTCCTACTTCAATTTGGGAAGAGTCTCCTAGTGTAACAGTGGGAAAGTTTTCGCCTTCAATTTTGACGACTGCTAAATCGGTTACTGGATCTGCACCTAATACTTTTCCTTCAAAGGTACGTCCATCTCTAAGAATTACTGTGACGCGATCGGCGTTATTTACCACATGAGAATTAGTGAGGATGATCCCATTACTTTCAACTATAAAGCCAGAACCTTGACCGCGTAAGTGTCTTTCTTGGGGCGGTTGGAAGAGAAAATCATCACCAAAAAAGCGACGGAAAAAAGGATCGTCAAAAAATGGATCGATGCGACGAGAAATCGTTCTTTCGGTATCGATTAGCACTACTGCCTGTCCTACCTTACGAACTGCATCAGCGACAAAGCTGTGGTGAGTAGCAGTAGAAGTTTTTTGTGCTAGCTGTAGAGAGGAAAGTGTTGGACTAGCTTGAGTCGGCGAAGCGGAATAAATTCCCATCATTATCAATACCGAAAGAAGCATAGCTAACAGACGGGCAGCCTGACAACTGCAAAAAAACTTGTTTAATTTCATGGTTCCTTAATTTGCGATTTAGAAAATTATTTGGGATGAGCGGGTATTTCTAAACTTTACCAGCTACGTTCCCTGGAAAATCCCGAGTTTATGGCTTGGGATGACCGAAGAGATCTGGTCTCTAACTGTCTAGTGCTAGCAATCAGAGTTTACACTAAGTAAGATCGAACATAAGACTTTTAAGATTATCGGAGTTAACTCGTTGATTAATCAATCCTTTGACAAGCTAGCAAAAGAGGAACATTCACATCGAAAATCCGTGAAAGAAGATCTCCACCAGCATCATCATAGTCACGAAGATCGGGTAAAACCTCACGTTCATACTGAAGAGTCACTACGCAAGATTATTAATCGGCTTTCGCGGATTGAGGGACATATCCGAGGCATTAAAACAATGGTCAATGAAAGTCGTCCTTGTCCGGAAGTTTTGGTACAAATTGCGGCAGTACGGGGGGCTTTAGATCGGGTAGCGCGGATTATTTTGGACGAACATTTAAGTGAATGTATCGGTCGCGCTGCCAAGGAGGGCAATATTGAGGTGGAGATTAAAGAGTTAAAAGCAGCTTTGGATCGATTTTTGCCTTAATTAATCAAGGGGTAATGGCGCGATCGCGTCCCTCAAATTGGCTGACGTTCGTCGGATGGAAAATAAATAATTATACTAGATTGTTGTTAGCTGACTTGGCAAAGCTTGTGAGATTACTGAAACGCTCAACCGGATTTTTGACTATTTTATTGGCTAGTTCTGCTTTCGCTGGAGTAGCAAATGCTGCTTTCCCTCGGACTGAAGTTAAGAGAGCATTGCCACTAAATTGGCAACTCCTGGCGGTCAATTTACCAATTTTTCTGGCACAAAACAACGCGCCTGTGGGACTTTCATCTTTGGAAAGAGAAATAGTTGAGGAGATGAACAAGGCACGTGCTAATCCTAATGCTTATGCTGATAAACTTGAAGCTTTGAAGCCATATTACGAAGGTAATTTGCTTTCCTTGCCAGGAAAAACGCCACTGGTAACTGAAGAAGGTTTGGCAGCTGTTGAGGAGGCGATCGCCTTTTTGCGCGATGCTGAACCTTTACCACCTCTTAACGTCTCTAGGGGAATGTCTCAAGCGGCTAGAGATTTGGTTCAATATCAAGGTCCGAGAGGCGAAACGGGTCACTCGGGACGGGATGGTTCTCAAACTTGGGATCGCATCGGTCGTTATGGTCAGGCTTCTGGCAATCAAGGGGAAAATATTAGTTACGGTACCGATACAGCCGAAGAGGTGGTCTTACAGTTAATTATTGATGATGGTGTGGAAAATCGCGGTCACAGAGATAACATTTTTAGCTCTGATTACCAGTATACGGGTGTGGCTTGCGGAGATCACGCTCAACAAGACAAGATGTGCGTGATTACCTATGCGGGAGGTTATACCGATAATCTGGCGACTACTCCGGATAATGTAACTGTTCCAGAAGTGTCTCCTAGCCCGGAAACTCCTACCAGTTCGCCTCCAGAAGTGTCTCCTCCTGTGGAAACTTCTCCAGAAACGGCTGTTGGTCCGTTGTTACTGGAAAATGGTATTCTCCAAGAGGGTGATGAAATTCTGCCTAATGATAATAGTTTGTATGATGTTCATAGCTTTCAAGGTAGTGCTGGGCGTCAGGTAACAATTACTTTAGAAAGTAATCAATTTGATACTTATCTGGCTTTAATTGACCCTACAGGTGAGTTGATTCAAGAAAATGATGATGTCGCTGAAGATAATACTAATTCCTCGATTACTTTGACTTTACCGATGGATGGTGTTTATCGCATTATTGTTAATTCTTATGATGCTCAAGGTCGAGGTGAGTATCGAGTTACTGTTCGATAAAGGGAATTTAATTTAAGTTAGTGGCGATCGCTCTTTTATCTCTTGACAAAATGCGCATTTTGCATTACAAGCTTAAAAAAAGATGTCAGGGTTTTAATTTGGCGATCGCCGATATAGTAATTTTTTTGTGGAACTTCAGGTCGATATGTGGCTAACTTCTTGGGAGTTTTGCCAAGATTTCATTAAGGTTATCATCTATGCTAATTTCCATTCAATAATTATCCTCAATCGGGAAATCGAGCTAAAAAAGACCGCCCTTTGTTGATTATCTCCTCAATTTAAATCCGCGAACTCCCTACCCGTCTGGGTTTCAAGCCCCTTGTCACCCTGTAAGGTTATTTTACCTGTGACAGAAGAGAGATACTACAAAATTAGCCAAAATCGAAATCATCTCGATCGAGAAAGCCACCTTGGAATAGCGCTTGTGGTAATCAACACTCTTATTTGCTTGAGAAGATGACCTTCACAAAATTTTCGCAACTTCCTCTTAAAATGGAAATAAAAATACTACCCCAGACTCTTGAATCGAGGGAATCAGCGAACAAGGGCAAAATCAATTACCTGTGACCAGACAATTAAAATTATTGATATGAAGGAAAATAATCTACAAGGGGTCATCCACTTAAATCAATGGTTAGGTAAATACCGTTTAATAGAGGAAGTTTATCTGGGTAAACGTACTGTGGTTTATCGGGGAGTGGTAGAAGAAAATCAAGATTCTCGCCCGGTTGTGTTAAAGTGGCTACACCAAGAGTATCCCACATTCAACGACCTACTACAATTTCGCAATCAATACGCGATCGCCAAAAATCTCAAGATACGGGGAATTGTCCGTCCCTACAGTTTAGAAACCTATCGCAACAGTTATATTTTAATCATGGAAGATTTTGGCGGAATTTCTCTGCAAAATTACGTCAAAACTAACAATTTATCCCTCTTAGAGATTTTAGAAATTGCCACTCAACTAGCAACAATTTTACAAGAACTCCACCGCGATCGCGTCATTCACAAAGATATCAAACCCGCTAATATCTTAATTCATCCCTCGACTAAAGAAGTCAAAATCATTGACTTTAGCATTGCTTCCCTTTTACCCCGCGAAACTCAAGAAATACAGAATCCCAACCAATTAGAAGGAACACTAGCTTATATTTCCCCAGAACAAACCGGAAGAATGAACCGAGGAATTGACTATCGGAGTGATTTTTATTCCTTGGGTATAACCTTCTACGAATTACTCACCGGGGAATTACCTTTTCAATCAAATGACCCAATGGAATTAGTCCATTGTCATCTTGCCAAACCCGCCCCCGAAGTCCACAAAATCAACCCCCAAATTCCCTTTATTTTAGCCAAGATTGTTAAAAAATTAATCGCTAAAAATGCCGAAGACCGCTATCAAAGTGCCTTCGGACTCAAAGAAGATTTAGAAAACTGTTTAACCCAACTGCAAAAAACAGGAAAAATCGCCAAGTTTGCCATTGCCAAACGAGATATTTGCGACCGTTTTCTAATTTCCGAAAAATTATATGGTCGAGAGAAAGAAGTAGAAAAACTCTTAGCAGCATTTGCCAGAATCAGCAGTGGAACAACCGAAATGATGCTAGTAGCGGGTTTTTCTGGGATTGGTAAAACCGCAGTCGTCAACGAAGTTCACAAACCGATTGTGCGACAACGGGGTTACTTTATTAAAGGCAAATTTGACCAATTTCAACGTAATATTCCCTTCTCGGCATTTGTGCAAGCCTTTCGGGATTTAATGGGACAATTATTAACCGAAAGCGATGCTCAAATTCAGCAGTGGAAAAACAAAATCTTAGCAGCAGTAGGGGAAAATGGGCAAGTAATTATTGACGTGATTCCCGAATTAGAAAAAATTCTTGGCGAACAACCACCCGCCGTAGAATTATCGGGAACAGCCGCGCAAAATCGCTTTAATTTATTATTGCAAAAATTCACCAAAGTTTTTACCAGTAAAGAACATCCTTTAGTGATGTTTTTAGACGACTTACAATGGGCAGATGCAGCATCACTTAAATTAATACAAGTATTAATAGCAGATACCGCTCATCTATTATTAATTGGTGCCTACCGCGATAACGAAGTTAATCCCGCACATCCGTTAATCTTAACTTTGGGTGAAATTCAAAAATCAGGCTTTACCATTAATACCATTACTTTAAAGCCTCTGAACAAAACCCAGATAAATCAGTTAGTAACAGACACACTCAAAAGTACAAAAAAGTTAGCTTTACCTCTTGCTAAATTAGTCTTTCAGAAAACCAAAGGAAACCCCTTTTTTGCAAGCCAATTTCTCAAAGCTTTACACGAAGAAAATTTCATTGAATTTAACTTTGATATCGGCTGTTGGCAATGTGACATCGCCCGAATCAAACGACAAGCCTTGAGTGAGGATGTGGTAGAATTCATGGCATTGCAGTTAGAAAAACTGCCCTTAGCCAGCCAGGAAGTTCTCAAATTAGCGGCTTGTATTGGCAATCAATTTGATTTAGCAACATTAGCAATTGTTTCACAACAATCAGAAATTGAGGCGGCAGCAAATTTATGGAAAGGATTGCAAGAAGGGTTGATTTTACCAGTTGGTGAGGTTTATAAGTTTTATGTAGGGCAAGAAACGCTGGCAGACACTCCCAAAAATTCTCAAACCGTTAGCTATAAATTCCTGCACGATCGCGTCCAACAAGCTGCTTATTCTCTCATTCCCGACGAGCGAAAACAAACCACACATTATCGCATCGGACAACTGCTACTGCAAAAAATCCCTCCAGAAACCAGAGAAGAACGCATTTTTGAATTGGTCAATCAATTAAACTATGGAACGGCTTTAATTAACGAACAAAAAGAACGAGATGAACTGTCCCAATTAAATTTAATCGCCTGTCGCAAAGCCCGAAGTTCAACCGCCTATCAAGCGGGCAGGGAATATGCCAAGATCGGTTTCTCTTTGCTGGGAGAAAAGGCTTGGTCGAGGAAATATTATAAGACGCTGGAATTTCACGAACTCGCCGCAGAGTTGGCATTGCTATGCGGTGACTTTGAACAAATGGAGCGGTTTGTGAAAATAGCTTGCGATCGCGCCAATTCTTTAGTAGAAAAGGTGAAAGTTTATCGCCTAAAAATTCAAGCTCGTTTTGCCCAAAATCAATTAACCGAAGCTATTAACATTGCCCTAGAACTGTTGCAACAATTAGGAGTTACTTTTCCCGAATCACCGACGCAAAACGATATTCAACAAGCTATTGCTGAAATTTATCAACTCATTGGCGATCGCGAGGTTGAAGACCTAATTTATCTACCGCAAATGACCGACGCCAAAAAAATTGCCATCATACAAATTGCCAATAGTATCTCGCCAGCCACTTATTTTATTGGTTCTTCTTTGAATCCTTTATTGATTGCTTTAGTAGTCAAAGAATCGATTCTATTTGGCAATACTCCGGCTTCTGCTTTTGGTTATGCCGGTTATGCTTTCGTGGCTTGCAACCCTTTGCAAGATGTAGATACTGGTGTAAAATTCGGTCGGTTAGCGCTCCAAATTACTTCCCAACCAGATGCCAAACCTATAAAACCTGGAGTCTTGACAGTTGTAGGGGCATTAATTCTTCATCGCAAATTTCATGTAAAAGAGTCTTTACTTCTCCTGCAAGAAGGATATGCGACGGCACTGGAAGTAGGAGATCCCGATATAGCAGGACATAATTCCCATAACTTTTGCCTCAGTTCTTTTTGGTGCGGTCGTCCCTTGGTGGCGTTGGAACAAGAAGCTAGTGCTTACTGTAATGGATTGTTGCAAATTAAGCAATTGATAACTGCCAACTACTGTCGGATTTATTGGCAAGCAATTTTAAATTTACTCGGCAAGAGCGAACATCTTACCATCTTGGCTGGAGAGGCTTTTCAAGAAACAGAATTTATGCCCCAACTTCTCGAAGCTCGCGATTTCTATGGCATTTATATTTGTTCGGTCTATAAGTTGATGCTGTGCTATTTATTTGAGGAACTCGAAGCGGCAAAGAATCATGCCCTGGAGGTCGAGCAATACTTTATGGCTGGCATGGGAACTTTGGGAGAACCCGCATTTTATTTGTACGATTCTTTAACTATTTTAGCTTCTTTAAATCCAGAATTAGAGCCAAGAGCGGATGAGTTGAAGAAAGTAGAAAAAAACCAAACTAAATTGCAACAACAATGGGCGAATTATGCCCCAATGAATCACCAGCATAAAGTCGATCTGGTCGCAGCCGAAAAATGTCGAGTATTGAAACAAAAAACAGAGGCAAGCGAGCTATACGACAAAGCAATTTCTGGAGCCAAAGAAAACGAATATATCCAAGAAGAAGCCCTGGCTAACGAACTAGCTGCTAAATTTTATCTCGAATGGGGCAAAGAAAAATTTGCTGCCCTTCATATGCAAGAAGCCTATTATTGTTACTCGCGCTGGGGAGCAAAAGCCAAAGTCGCCGACTTAGAAAAACGCTATCCTCAACTGCTGGCTCCCATCTTACAGCAAATCCGTTCGACTCTTTCGACTCACGAAACTATCTTCGCCTTGGGAACTGTCACATCAACAAGTTCGCATACATCTAACAGTAGCGTTTCTACCGCTTTAGATTTAGCCGCTATTCTCAAAGCATCGCAAACCCTTTCGAGTGAAATCGAACTCGACAAACTGCTCTCGTCGTTGCTATCGATCGTGATTGAAAATGGGGGGGCGGATAAATGCGTCTTAATGCTGTTGCGAGACGATCGCCTGCTGATTAAAGGCTTAATAACGCTAGGGACAGAACCCGTGGTTTTACAGCGTATTCCTGTTGAACAAAGTCACGACGTTCCCTTAAAACTAATCTACAAAGTCAAGCATAACTTGCAGACAGAAACGCTGATTAATGCAAGCGCCGATCCGACTTTAGCCCATGACCCCTACATTCAGCAACATCAACCCAAGAGTGTGTTGTGTAGTCCGATTTTACATCAAGGGAAGTTGATGGGCATTTTATATCTAGAGAATAATTTAACCATGGGGGCTTTTACCCGCGATCGCGTCGAACTACTGAATTTACTTTGCGCTCAAGCCGCTATTTCCTTAGAAAATGCTCGACTTTATGAGCGATCGCAGGAATATTCCCAACAGTTAGAACAGGCATTAAATAACTTAAAAAACACCCAACTACAACTTGTCCAAAGTGAGAAAATGTCAGCATTGGGTAATTTAGTTGCGGGTGTAGCTCACGAAATTAATAACCCAGTGGGTTTTATTTCTGGCAATGTTAGCGAAGCGATCGCCGCCGTCCAAGACTTCACAGAATTTCTCTCACTCTATCAAGAAAAATTTCCTAATCCCGGAGATGAAATAGCCGACAAAGCCGAAGAGTTAGAGATTGAATATCTTTTAGAAGACCTACCGAAAATGCTAGCATCGATGCAGGTCGGGTGCGAGCGCATCAAAGGAATTAGTACCAGTTTAAGAACCTTCTCTCGGACCGATCGGGATTACAAAGTGCCGTTTAATATTCATGAAGGCATTGAAAGTACGCTGTTAATTCTTAAACATCGCCTGAAAGCAAACGAGCAACGTCCTGGAATTGAAGTTGTTAAAAATTATGGGAATTTACCCCAAGTTATGTGTTTTTCTGGTCAATTAAATCAGGTATTTATGAATGTTTTAGCCAATGCCATCGAGGCGTTAGATGAGTCAAGTATGGGCAAAAGTTTTGCAGAAATTGAGCGTCATCCTCGCCAAATTTTCATTCAAACCTCAGTGGAAAATGAAAAGGTTCAAGTTATCATAGCTGATAATGGTACGGGCATGAATGAACAAGTCAAACAAAAAATATTTGACCACTTGTTTACCACCAAAGCAGTGGGGAAAGGAACTGGGTTAGGATTGGCGATCGCGAAGTCTATAATCGTTGAAAAACATGGCGGTGAGATAATGGTTAATTCTCGACTCGGAGAAGGAACGCAATTTATTATTAGTTTTCCGATCAAAGGATGATAATTTCGGTTCTTTCCAGCGAGTGATAGATAGAGACTTTTAAGACATCTTCAACATCAATTTTCGCAGTTTCTCTAGGTTAACCCAAAATGAATTTTGTTTTTTGTTCTTTTATTTCTTGACAAAATGCACATTTTGCGATAAAGACTAAACTTTCACGCCTTCAATTTCCTCATCAGATAAATCATACAAATCTCTTAATTTCGCCAATTTCTCTTCATCAGGTTGCCAAAAACCACGCCCATTTGCTTCTAACATTCTCCCGACAATATTGCGAAAAGCTTCAGGATTTGCTTCGCGTAGTTTTGCCGCCATTTCTGCATCTAAAGCGTAAGTTTCTGCGGCTTGGTCATAAACCCAACTATCGGTAAAATTAACCGTACCTCCCCAACCTATTAAAGCAGTCATGCGTTGAGAAATTTCGTAAGCGCCACCCGAACCTTGATTAGCCATTGCTTGCGCCCACTTCGGATTTAAAAGTTTGGTACGATACTCTAATCTGAGCAATTCTGTTAACTTTCTCGGTGTAGTATCTTTCGAGAAACTTTCCACAAAATCAGCATTTACTTGCTTCCCACTTTGCTTTTCAGCAGCTTGTTTCAACGCGCCCGTATTCGCATAATATTCTTGAATATCAGTTAAACCATATTCTACCGAATCAATTTCTTGAATTACGCGATCGCACCTTTTTAGTAGTTGATTTAACACTTCTGGACGCGCTTGTCCTTTATCATTACGTCCATAGCTGTAAGAATTACGTTTTGTCCAGGTATCCGCCAACTCTTCACCAGATTCCCAGTTACTATCGACGACGCGATCGTTTACCAACGAACCAAAATCACCAGCCGGATTAGAAAATAACCTTGCAGAAGCATTTTCTACCCCTTGGGCTGACAAAGCCAAAGCGTGTTTGCGAATATAATTTTCCTCTTCACTTTCATCAGCTTCCGCAGCCCGTCGAAATAAATCATCCAATAACTCAATAATATTCACAAATGTATCGCGGAAAATACCCGAAAGATTCGCCAAAACATCAATCCGAGGATGACCAACTTCCGCCAAATCTTTCAACTCATAACGAACAATTCTCCCCGTACCTTCCTTAACAGGTTCCGCCCCCACCAATTCTAACAAAATACCCAGCGATTCACCCTTAGTTTTAATCGCATCCAAACCCCACAACATTACCGCCACAGTCTCCGGAAACTTACCCGTTTCTTCCACATTTTGCAAGATAATTTTTCGGGCAATTTCCCTTCCCCTTTCATAAGCTGCTGGTGAAGGCATTCGATAAGGATCTAAAGCATGAATATTCCTCCCAGTAGGCAATACACCAACACCATCACGTAACAAATCTCCACCAGCCGCAGGTAAAATATACTCTCCATTTAAACCCCGTAAAAGATTCGTTAACTCATCAGTATTTTGCCGCAACAACTCAATAATTTGCTTCTTTTCTTCCTCTTCTGCTTCACTTAGCGCCTTTGCGTCTTTGCGCGAGTTTCCCTCACCAAAATAAGCATCTAAATAAGACTGCAAACCCACCTCATCAGGAACTTCACCCAAACTATGTAAACCCGAAGAAAACAACCTTTGTTCAACTACCTGTAAATACTCATAAACCTTAACAAAATAATCATTAATTACCCGCTTACTAAACAACTTAGCATTCTCAACCGTAAACTCAATTCCCGACTTTCTCCCCTCCTCAAAAACACAATCTTTATCAATTCCCACATCAACAATTTTCTGACAAATTGCCTCCTTCAGCGCATAATTCTTTTCCGGATCTTCCCGATACTCAGAAATCAAATCTCGCAGCGTGAGTAACTCTTTATACAAACCTGCACGACCATAAGGAGGTACATTATGAGAAATTAACACCCCATAACCGCGACGTTTAGCCAGCATCGATTCCGAAGGATTATTAGCAGCATAAATATACAAATTCGGGAGATTTCCTAACAAAATATCCGACCAAGAATAGCCAGTATTTCCTAACGGCGATCCCGGCAACCATTCTACAGTTCCGTGCATTCCAAAATGAACAACAGCATCAGCTTGAAAATCATTTTGTAGCCACTTGTAAAAAGCAGCATATTGAGGGTGAGGTGTCAAGTCTTTTTCAAACATTAAACGCATCGGATCGCCAGCAATTCCCAGTGGAGGTTGTACCCCAATCCAAATATTTCCTAACTGAATACCACCAATATAAAAATCATCGCCGATAGTTTTTATCCCCGTTTTCGTCAAACTTTTCCATTGTTTTTCAATCCGACTTATTAACAAATACCCCAACCATTTCTCCAAAGTCTTTACATTCACACTCGTCTGTAATCCGAAGCAAATTTCTTGACTTTGCGCCTTTCTTTGCGTCTTTGCGACTTGGCGTGAAATTCTCTCTTCATCTGCTGCTTTCACCCAGCGAATAATTTCTTCGCCATCTGCTGGTAACTCCCCCACTTCATAACCGGCTGCTTGTAAATTTTGGAGAAAACTAAACAAACTTTTCGGCACATTTAATAACGCGGCGGTTCCCGTTGCGCCGTAACCTGGCGGAAACCCATACAAAATCACGGCAATTTTTCGATCTTTTGCAGGAGTTTCTCGTAATTTAATCCAAGCTTTAACTCTGCCAATTAACCGTTGAACTCGTTCGGGGACAAGATAGATTTTTTCACCGACTAAACCACCAAGAGGAACAACATCAATTGCACCATCTAATTCGGGTAACGCATACAGAACAACACTTTGCAAGCCGCCAATTCCTTGTCTTGTCCAAGAATGAATATCTTGAATTAATAAGGGCGCGGCAACAAAATAAGGGACATTTTTGGCAGCGAGAATGCGTTTTGCTACAGCTACTTGTCGTCCTGCTTCCATTGAACCCGCAGGTCCACCAACTAAGGGAAAACCTATGGTAGAAACGATCGCGTTAACTGCTACTGCTTCGGGTGAGAGAGAAAGGATTTCTTTGTTTCCTTGTTCTCTTTGTTGAGTTTCGTAAGCGGTTGTCATCCAGTCGCGGACGGCGACATGACCTTCGACACCATTTATAAATATTGGTAAGGGAATTAATCCGGCGTTTTCAAAGTAGCGAATTAGTTGAGGAATGTAGGGTTGTTTGGTAATAACGTGTTTGCGATAAAGTAAGATGCCAATGACTGGTTTGTCTTGGGGAGAAAGGCTTGTTGATGTTTCTTGGTTGACCCCTCCCTGAAACGGAGAGGGGCTTTTTGAGGTTGGTTGTTGTTGATACCAGTCAAGATATTGTTTGGGTGAGGTGAAGTATCCGTCGTAGTCAGGGTGAAGTAAACCCATGTTGGGTGTTTCAATGACTGCGGGAATTTCACCTACTTTTAAGCCTAAATATTTTTCTGCGATCGCCCAAAACATTGCGGCAACATTTTCCATTCCGCCTGCGTTCCAATAGCTGTAAATTATTAGCCAGTTTCGCAAATCTTGGACTTTTTTGGCGGGGATATATTTGAGAAGTTTGGGTCCGGTTTTGAGGAAGCTGAGATAGCCTGCGAGTTTGTCTTCTTCGCGAGAGTTGCTAAATTTAGAGAGGATAAATTTTACAGGTTTAGGCATTCCTTTGGGTTTGTCACCGATCGCGAATTTTCCCAATTTGGTGAGACTCATTAATTCGAGGGCTGACTCGAAAACGAGGCGGATGGGAATGTGTTGTACTTTTTCGCGTAACCAGATAACTTGATCGTAGTCGAAGATGAGACTGGCGAAGAAAACATCTGCTTGTTGTAGGGCTGTGGCGACTATTTCTGGGTGGGTTGCGATCGCGCGATCGCTAAATACTTCGATTTCTAGTTGTTCGCATTGGGATTTAGCTAGTTCTGCTGCTTTTCGGTATAAGTCGGTGTTAAATGATTCAAATCCGGCGATCGCGACGATGCGTTTCATACCTACAACCTATCAATTTATTTCTTGCTTCAATTTGGAAAAATTTTGGCAGTTTTTTGGGCTACTTACTCAATTTTATTTGATGATACCTTATTTTTTTTTAGTAAACTAATTTGTTTTTCTTACCAAGAAGATTTAATAACTGCGTTTTTAAACGGCATAATCATTTTTTTTAGATAACTTTAACTGGGTAAACACGAATTGCTGCATCTTGCGTAGCAATTATCAGATTATTTTGCCAAGCTTGACAAATAAGCATTCTGTCAAATGGATCGCGATGTAGCAAAGGCAATTTTGCCAATTGATTCACACTTTGTTCATCAAGTTTAAGGCTGATGATTTGATGGAAATCGCGCTGTTTTGGCAAATATATTTCCGGTGAATCTGGTAATGGTAACTTTCCCAATTGATATTTAACAATACACTCCCACACAGAAACAACACTTAAGTAGACTTGGTTATCTAGATCGCGAATAATGTCTCGAACGTCACTTGATAACCGACTGTCACCGCTAATATACCAAAGAAAAATATGTGTATCTAGCAAAATTTTCATTTTGCTTCAAACTCACTCAAAATTTCTGCTGGTAACGGGGCATTAAAATCATCAGGTAAGATAAACTCTCCAGCACACAAACCAAATGGTCGCAACTGCTTCCCAGTAGATGATATAATTGGTTTAACTTCAGCAATTGGTTGATTAGAACGAGTAATAACTAAAGTTTCACCTGCTTCGACTTGCTGCAAATATTTAAGGGGATTGCGTTGAATTTCATCAATAGTTACGTTTAGCATGAAAATACCTCTAAGCAAAATTATTGAAAGACATTTATTGGATTTTTTGGTGTTTTAATTTAATTATTATTCCTTTTTATTCCTTTATTCCCTTTAGAGAATAAGTGAATCGATTGCCAACGAGGGAAAATATTGGTAACTATTACATTTTATCTTAAATTGAGGAAAAATTACTAAACTGGGCAGGCGATCGCGTAATCGCAAGCTGAAATGTTGCCGTTTGCTAATAACTGCTGTCAAAATCAAAATTAACTAGGAAAATAGAATAAAATAAGAGATTTGTTACCCTAGGGAGTTATAGCGACTGTGGTTGTAGAAATAGCCAAGACTGATTGCGAAACGAAAACTCAAGCAATAGCGAAAGAATTGATTGCAGCGACGCGACAAAAGCGTTCTCTTTTTGCCCAAATGCGCGACCAGATGCGCTGGGATGATAAACTGTTAGCCTGGGCAATGGCTAATCCTGGTTTGCGGGTACAGTTGTTTCGCTTTATTGACTGTTTGCCAGCTTTACAAAGTAAAGCAGAATTGGCACGTCATTTACAAGAATATATGTCTGCTGAGTCGGTAGAATTACCTGCTGCTTTGAAGGGAATTCTTAATTTTACCGAACCAAATTCGCCACCAGCCCAATTAGCAGCGACGACGGTTTCTAAAGCTGTAGAAACATTAGCTTTTAAATATATTGCTGGGGAAAATATTCAGCAGGTAATTAAAACGATCGAACGTTTGCGAAAAGACAAAATGGCTTTCACCATTGACTTGTTAGGTGAAGCTGTAATTACGGAAACGGAAGCAGAAGCTTATTTAGAAAAATATCTGGAATTACTGAATGAACTTACCGCAGCTTCTCAGAATTGGTCAAATGTTCCGGAAATAGATTTGGCTGATGGGGAAGAGTTACCGAAGGTACAAGTATCGGTAAAATTAACGGCATTTTATTCACAATTTGACCCTTTAGATCCTCAAGGAAGTAAGCAGAAAGTTTGCGATCGCATTCGGATCTTGTTACGTCGGGCTGAGGAATTGGGCGCAGCGATTCACTTCGATATGGAACAATATCGTTATAAAGATTTGACGCTAGCAATTCTCAAAGAATTGTTGATGGAAGATGAGTTTCGATCTCGCACCGATTTGGGTGTGACAATTCAAGCTTATTTACGCGATTCTCAACAAGATTTACAAGGGATAATTGACTGGGCGAAACAACGCGGTAATCCGGTGACAGTACGTTTGGTAAAAGGCGCTTATTGGGACCAAGAAACAATTATTGCAATTCAAAATCATTGGCATCAACCTGTATTTAACGACAAAGCAGCCACTGATGCTAACTTTGAAAAACTGACAGAAATGATGCTGTCCAACCACGAATATATTTATTCTGCCATTGGTTCGCATAACGTGCGATCGCAAGCGAGGGCGATGGCGATCGCCGAAACTTTAAATGTCCCTCAACGTCGCGTGGAAATGCAGGTACTTTATGGGATGGGCGATCGGTTGGCGAAAGCTTTAGTTCAACGAGGATATCGCGTTCGAGTATACTCTCCCTATGGCGAACTTTTGCCGGGAATGGCTTATTTAATTCGTCGTTTGTTGGAAAATACCGCGAATAGTTCTTTCTTACGGCAAAATTTAGAAGAACGTCCCATTGAAGAGTTAATTTCACCTCCCGTTGTTACAAGCGAAACTGAATTACCCGTGGCAAATAAACAGTTTACAAATGCAGTCGATACTGACTATGCAAATTCTCAACAGCGAGAAGCAGCCCAACAAGCTTTGCAAAAAGTTCGTGGTTTATTAGGGAAAACTTATTTACCTTTAATTAACGGCGAATATGTCGAAACCGAAACAAGTTTAGATTCGGTAAATCCGGCTAATCCGAGTGAAATAATTGGTAAAGTTGGACAAATTTCCGTCGAACAAGCCGAAACCGCTTTACAAGCAGCTAAAGCAGCC
Organism: Oscillatoria salina IIICB1; assembly: GCF_020144665.1. Taxonomy (NCBI): domain Bacteria; kingdom Bacillati; phylum Cyanobacteriota; class Cyanophyceae; order Oscillatoriales; family Oscillatoriaceae; genus Oscillatoria; species Oscillatoria salina. Next base: position 87,935 of record NZ_JAAHBQ010000015.1, read on the forward strand.
TTTCCCGCATGGAGTAAAACCCCCGCAAAAGAAAGGGCGGCTATTTTACGCAAAGCAGCCGAGATTATGGAATCACGTCGCCATGAATTATCTGCTTGGATTTGTTTAGAAGTTGGGAAAATTTTATCTCAAGCCGACCCCGAAGTCTCGGAAGCGATTGATTTTTGTCGGTATTACGCCGATGAAATGGAAAGACTTGATGCTGGTTATAACTACGATATTCCCGGCGAAACTAATCGCTATTTTTATCAACCGCGAGGAATTGCAGTGGTAATTTCTCCCTGGAATTTCCCTTTAGCGATCGCGACGGGCATGACTGTGGCAGCATTAGTTACAGGGAATTGTACTTTACTCAAACCTGCTGCACCTTCTTCGATTATTGCTGCGAAAATAGCCGAAATTTTACTCGAAGCAGGCATTCCTCCCGGTGTCTTTCAATATGTACCCGGAAAAGGTTCCACTGTCGGCAATTATATGGTTAAACATCCCGATGTCCATTTAATCGCCTTTACAGGTTCCCAAGAAGTCGGCTGTCAAATTTATGCCGATGCTGCGATTTTACAACCAGGACAAAAACATCTCAAACGAGTTATCGCCGAAATGGGTGGGAAGAATGCCATTATTATCGACGAAAGTGCCGACCTTGACCAAGCTGTTGCGGGAGTCGTCGCTTCGGCGTTTGGCTATTCGGGACAAAAATGTTCTGCTTGTTCGCGAGTGGTGGTGATGGAATCAGTTTACGACAACTTTGTGGAAAGGCTTGTTTCCGCCGCGAAATCCTTAAATATTGGCGCAGCCGACAACCCTAGTACCACTGTAGGTCCTGTTGTCGATGGTAGCGCCCAAAAACGGATTCAAGAATATATTGCCAAAGGGCGTAACGAAGCGAAAGTAGCTTTAGAAATGCCTGTCCCGGAAACCGGATACTTTGTCTCACCAACAATTTTTACAGAAGTTGCGCCCACTGCGGCGATCGCCCAAGAAGAAATTTTTGGTCCCGTGGTTGCTGTCATCCGCGTGAAGAATTTTGCAGAAGCTTTAGCAGTGGCTAACGGGACAAATTACGCCCTCACTGGTGGCTTATATTCGCGAACTCCCTCCCACATCGACCAAGCTACGAGAGAATTTGAAGTGGGGAACTTGTACATTAATCGTACAATTACGGGCGCGATCGTTTCTCGTCAACCCTTCGGCGGTTTCAAACTTTCCGGAGTTGGTTCCAAAGCAGGTGGACCCGATTATTTGTTACAATTCCTCGAACCTCGCGCAGTTACGGAGAATATTCAACGTCAAGGTTTTGCCCCAATTGAAGGTGTAGAATAAGGCAATTCTGGGGACTGGGGAGGTGGTGACTGGGGACTGGGGAGGTGGTGACTGGGGAGGTGGTGACTGGGGACAGTTATCAGTTTATCTCCTAAATCTCCCTTGTCTTCCCCCTCTCCCTTTCCTTTACTCCTAAACTTATGAGTAATTTAGAAATTAGATTCGTTTCTTATCCTGAAGCGGAAAAACCGATTAGAATAATTCGGACGAAGGTGTTTCAGGAGGAACAAAAAGTTGACCCGAAGTTAGAGTTTGATGGTAAAGATGAAAGTTGCCAACATTTGTTAGCTTATTTCGACGGTGAAGCGGTTGGGACGGCGCGAATTAGATGTATAAATAATTTTCAGGCTAAAATTGAAAGATTAGCAGTTTTGCCGTTTGCTAGAAGAAAGGGTGTCGGTAAACAATTAATGGAAAAAGCTTTGGCTATTCTTGCGGAAAATGGTTATCAAGTGGTGGAAATAAATGCACAAATTTATGTTAAGGATTTATATAGTAAATTAGGTTTTACGCCCGTAGGTGAGGAATTTTTAGAAGCCGGAATGCCTCATCTTAAAATGGTTAAAAAACTTGATAATTAAGATAGATAATTCTGATTTCAATTTAGAAGACTAATATAAAATAAAGTCTTGACAAATAGAACGAAAAGTAGTAGTAAGCAAAAAGATATTGACTAACGCAATTTAACTTTAATTTAATAGGAAGAGCGCTAAAGCGCTCACTACGAACAAAGTTAATAATTTTGATTTAAACTTAACAAAACAAGCGCTAAACTGCTGAGTAAGAAATAAAAAAAAGCTTGACAAACTGATGAGAAAGTGGTAGTAGAGTGAAAAAAATAGACCGACTAAAAAATGTTAGCAGTAAAAGCTTTAGTGCGGCGATCGCACCGGAAGCAGTGACGAAAAATTTGCGAAAAGGTGCGGAAACGCTTACTGGGAAACAGAGTTTACTAATTTTAGCAGGAATTTGGTTATTAGGAGCGGTCGGCGATCGCCTCTGGTTTATACTCGATCATGCACCCCCAAGTTGGGATCGAGCTGACTATCTCAATGGTGCCATGAATTACTGGCAAGCGTTACAATCTCCTCAGTGGTTTAATGGAGAATGGTGGCGGAATTTTTGGCTACTTTCCTCGAAAATACCTCCTTTAACTTACATTGCTACCAGTCCCTTTTTTCATTTCTTCGGAGTTAGCGCCGATACAGCTACATTATTATTATTAGTTTATAGTGCAATTCTCTTACTTTCTATTTATGGGTTAGGCGTACTTTTATTTAATAACCGGATCGCGTTATGGGCGGCGGGAATATGTCAGTTATTACCAGGATTATATCGTTATCGTTTAGAATTTCTCTTAGATTATCCGGTAACGGCGGTTGTTACTTGCAGTTTCTTTTGTTTAACTCTTTGGAAAGTTAAAAGTAAGCCAATCAAGCCAGTAAATATTAACTATTTTCCGGAGAATCCACCAGAAGAGTTACCACCTCGCTCAAAGTTCCAAAAGTTTACCGATAAATACCTTAATGGTTGGGTATGCGCGATATTTTTCGGCTTATCTTTTGGTGTAGCAATGATGGTAAAACAAACCAGTTTGCTATTTTTAATAACGCCGCTAATCTGGATATTTTTGAGTATTTTATTCCAGCGTCACTGGGAAAGAATAGCGCAATTATTAGTCAGTTTTGGGATTTCAACTTTAATATTTGGCTGGTGGTATCGTACCAATTGGCTATTAATTTTAACCTCGGGAAAACGAGCAACTCTTGATAGTGCGATCGCCGAAGGAGATCCGGCTTTAAATACTATCCACGCTTGGGTTTATTATTGGAAAATTTTACCTTATTTGCTGTCTTGGCACTTGTTAATCGTGCCAATTGTCGGTTTAATTGTGTATGGTGGGCGGAAATTTTTAACCACAGATGGACGCAGATGGACGCGGATAAGTTATCGGAGTGTAACCAAGTTTATTGGTCGTTATAGTTTGGTTTGGATAGGAGTGTTTTTCTTCGGTGGCTATCTGTTTTCTTCTTTGAATATTAATAAAGATGCGCGTTATATTTTGCCAATTTTACCCGTTTTATCTTTGTTTTTAGCTGCTGGTTTATTAGCTTGGCGAGGTCGCTGGCAAAATGAGATTCGTTGGGGTACAATTGGATTAGCTTTGTTGCTCGCAGTGATTAATTTTTTTCCAATTGATCGCGCGGAAATTGTTACTAATATTCTCAGTCCTCGCGTTCAGCATCGTCCATATTTAGGGAAAGAATATCCTCACGAAGAAGTAATTGCGGAAATTATTAAGCAAGATCCTTATTTACAAACCACGTTAGCAGTTTTACCTTCAACCTCGACAATTAACCAACATAACTTTTCATTTTACGGTGCAAAAGCTAACTTTCAAGTATATGGTCGTCAGGTAGGAGTTAGGGAAAAAGAAGTAGTTGCAGATGGGCGATCGCTAGATTGGTTTATAGTGAAAACAGGCGAACAAGGTTCAGTCCCCGAAGCCCAAGCACAACTTGTCGATTTTGTCGAGGGAATTCCGGCTTTTCGTTTAGAAACCAGTTGGAAATTACCTGATGAAGACAGCGATCTAATTTTATATCATCGCAAAAAACCGTCCGTAGAAGTTAAGCCAATTTCTGGTAAACGAGAGACTGTCCAATTAGATCGAATTACCATACCAGAAGTAACACCTCCAGGAGTCCCAGTACCAGTAAAATATGAATGGTCTGGTCCTTGGGAAAAATTAAAATCTGGTTTAGTTTTACTGACTTGGGGATGGGAAGACGAGACAGAAATACCCGTCGTAGCCAAGTTTACTGATTCCAATCCTCGCATGAATTGGTTGCACGATCGCGCGATCGCCATGGGAAGATTAACTGCGGGAAGTAAAAATCCTCAGCCAGAAGATACTTTCCGAGTTATCGAACGCACAGCCATGCTTCCTGATGCTAATATTCTTCCTGGAACTTATCGTTTAGAAGCCCTTTATTTGAACCGAGAAACTGGGGAAAGTTATCCTATTCCCATACCAGAAACAACTATTCAAATAGACCCAGAAGCAGAACCAACACCAGCCCCAGAATTAGATTTAATCACCCAATTACGGACAGTTGCACCCAACTTAGCAGAGGGAGTAGCAGGTTTAGAACCAATTTTCGAGCTAACAGCCCGAATTAATCAGTATGACCCGATACAAGATTATTTAAACCAAGCAGAACAAGCTTTGGCATATCGCTTAGACCGTCAATATCTTAACCTTGATTGGGCTTATAGTTTAGTTCTAGCTCAAATTTTGCAACAAAATGTGGAAGGTGCGATCGCGTCCCTAGAAAAAGTTATCCAACTCGACTCCGATAACCCCTATAACTACGCCTATCTCGCCTTAGTATATCTTTACGATTGGCGACCCTTCACCGCCGAAGAAATTCTCGAAAAAGCTAACTCACTCAACCCTAATTTAGAAATTGTGCAAATTCTTAGTGGTGTTGCTGCTTTCATGCAAGGTCACTTGGTGAAAGCTTGGCAAATTCTTTCTCCCCTAATTAACAATTCACAATGATAATGTTTCTCAAGATAGATTAAAATTCGGGAAGATTCTCGCTACATTGATAAGAGTATGAGAATCTTTCTTTTAAGGAAAGCATCAAAAAATGACTCTTTATAGTTGTCCTTGCTGTGGTAATAATCGCACATTGCGCCACGCTCGTAGCAACGCAATTTACTGGTTTTGTCCCCATTGTCGCCAAGAAGTTATCCCCCATTATATAACTTTGAAAAAGCGGCAAGTTAGTTTAGGAACTAAAAAACCAGTTTTACAACCAGTTGGTTCTTAAAATCAGACAAAAAACAATTTAAAATTTGTGTTTAAACAACAAAAAATGGGTAAGGTGAAAGCTTTACCCATATTTAAATTTGAAGCAAAAAAAATAGACAGTCTCTTGGCGATCGCCAAATATGCCATCATGTAAAGGCAATCCCTGATTACCCCTGAAATCTAAAATCGGATGTCCGAGAAGGAGGCAAAAATGCGTAAATGGCTATTTGGGCGGTACTTGCTGGTAAGTATTTTAATCACCTTAACGGGAAGTCGCGCCAACGCATTACCAGGTCAAAGTACCGAAAGAGTAGCAGCCTGGATTGAAGGTCATCCTACCTTACGTCCCGGACTAGGTGCAGGTTTAATCGTCAAAAAAATCGATACTCCCGCCCGACGCTTTACCTTTGAAGCTAGAGAAATACCTCCTGGTAGAATTGGTTTTAACGCCAATCCAGGCATTATTCGCAGCGAAAGCATCTCCTTTTACGACGCAGTGAGCGGTGTCAGTTTCACTCGACTAGCAGAAGCTTTACGGACAATTTACGGCTTAGATATCTATCAAGACTTCGATCGCGCTACTGTCATCTACACCTATCCCACCCGCGAAACCACAGAACTAGCTAGAAGACAAAATCGTCCCCTCCTCGCAGCCCAGAAAGGAGAACTCCGCCTCGGATCTCGTTACGCTTATTGGGTGGAAATTGCTGAAACCGAGACTGGTATCGCGTACAATGGCGAAATCACCGTTTTCCTCAAAGAAGACCTTAATAAAATTGAAACCGAACTTCGCGCGAGGTAGGGGCTGGAGACAAGAAGGATAAACTGGTCACTGATAACTGTTCACTGTTCACTGAAATCCCCAATCACCAACTACTCCCAAACTCCAGAAAAAATACTTTTAACCGCCCTTTTAATTCGTTTGATATCTTCCTTTAGCAGTGGCGACCACTCAAGCCCAGCTTTTTCTCCCTTCTCGAACTGTTCGCAACTGTCCTCAGCTAAAACATACAGAGTATAAATCAACTCGCGATCCAACTCTTGAACGTCCCGTAAATTCTCAAACAAAATCTTTAAAGCCAGTAAAATCTTTGTAACTTGACCAGGAATAGGTAGCTGTCCTCTTTCCAGACGCGCTAAAAAACTATTCGCATTTTCCTCTGGTGTAGCTACCTGAGTAAAGATAATTTTACGGGCAGTTTCGTAATCCATAAACTGAGGTCAGATTTTAGCACTATTATCCCTCACGCAGAGCAATTTAGCCCTTTTTTTCAACCATTGTCCGATCGCCACAGAGTTAGTCAAGGGCAAAGTAGAGATCCTCAAGCGGCGATCGCTAATTATCTCAGGAAAGATCTAAACTTGACAATTCTTGAAATCAAACAGTTATCAAATATTCCTCCAGCTAACGAGTACCCTACTTTGAGGCGATCGCGTTTTTGATTTTTGCTTGCTGTTGCATAAATTGGGTTTCTCTTACCTATGCAGTTAGTGTGGGAACGCAAGTGGTTGATTTGGCTGTATTTCACTCTGTACAACCAGAAGCGGGAACAAATTTAGGAATTTGTCGTCTCTGATGGGAGAGGGAATTTAACCAGAAAATGGTTTTTGGCGAACATAGGTACAGCTTCAGCCCTAGGAAATCCCAATTTTTTAATGAGCTAAAGAGGGCAAGTTATAGTGAATAATCAATTAATCAGCGCGATCGCCGTTTCGTTAATTTTCGCAACTAGCTTTACTCTAGGGGCGGCTAGTCAAGAAAACCGGAATTTGCGCGATCGCACTTCTCCCCAATTACCTGAAACTAGAGAAGTACCTGGAAATCGTCCATCTCCGGTAGATTTACCTCTGCAAAATAATCAATTACCTGAGTGTTTTTGGATTTTTTGCGAACCAGATCCTCCGGAAAATCGCGAACTCACTAATCCTACGGTTGACCCCCAACAGCCGCGAGAACTTCCGGAACGAGTTAATCCTCAACAACCGCGCAATCTTCCTCGTCGTTAAAAACAAACTTGGCGATCGCTGTTACTTACTTGGGGATTGTATTGTAAATAATTTTCCAGCCAATTACAACTATCGGCGATTAGTTGCTCTAAGTTTAAACTTTGGGCTGCGGAACTGTCGTAACTCCACAGTTTCGCAGTTTTGTCGAAGCTACTCGAAAGGATAAGTTTACCGTCTGGACTAAAGTTAACACTTAAAACTCCTGCTTCGTGACCTTGTAAGGTTTGTAGTTCCTGAAAACTCGCGAGACTCCACAATTTAATGGTTTTGTCTTCGCTAGCAGAAGCGAGAACTTTTCCCTCGGGACTGAAACTTATATCCCAAACTGTGGATTCGTGACCCGACAAAGTCTGCAATAATTCACCGTCGAGGTTCCAAAGCCGAATGGTGCGATCGCGGCTGGCTGAAGCAATAATTTTACTATCGGGGCTAAATTTTACGCTCCAAATTTCATCTTGGTGTCCCTTGATTACAGTTACTATTTTACCATCAATTGTCCAAATTTTCACAGTTTTATCTTTACTTCCCGAAGCAATAAATTTCCCGTCTGGGCTAAAATTCAGGCTATAAATTGGTTGCTCGTGTGCTTCCCAACTTAGCAATTCTCGACCATCAAAGCTCCAAATTTTGATTGTTTTATCGTCACTAGCTGAAGCAAGCAATTTTCCATCAGGACTGAAATTAATCCTATTTACAGGTTCCTCATGTCCCGACAAAGTTTGTAATAACTTTCCGTCGCGACTCCAAAGTTTAATTGTCTTGTCTTGACTCGCAGAAGCAATTACTTGGTTATCGGGACTAAATTTAACATCCGTCACCCAGTTATCATGTCCTGTTAACGTGATAATTTCTTTGCCTTGAGGATGCCAAAGTTTTAACGTATTATCTAAACTAGCCGTGGCTAAAGTTTGACCATCGGGACTAAAAACTGCCTGAATAACTGGTTGTTCGTGTCCAGTTAAACGACGCTTAAAGCTAATAGTTTTTAACTGCCAAATTTTGACAGTTCGATCGTCACTAGCCGAAGCTAAAGTTTGACCATCGGGGCTAAAAGCTAGCTCGGTAATTTCTCCCTGGTGTCCGGCAAATATATCAATTTCCTTACCGTTAAGATTCCATAATTTTACCATTTTATCGCCACTACCAGAAGCAATCATTTGACCATCGGGACTAAATTGAACGCTATTAACCCAATTTTCGTGACCCACAAAAGTTGCTTGTAAGCTACCGTCTAAATGCCAAATTTTTATTGTCTTATCAGCAGCAGCAGAAGCAAGAATTTCCGGTTGATTAGGATGGAAACTTACTTCAAGAACTTCGGCATTATGTCCTTGGAGAACCTGCAAAACTTCCCCTTCGAGGTTCCAAAGTCGAATTGTGCGATCGCTGCTTGCTGAGGCGATAATTTGACCGCCTGGGCTAACGCTTACACTACTAATCCAGCCTTGATGTCCCCGTAAGGTTTTGATTTCTGCTCCTTGCAAGTTCCAAAGTTTCACAGTCTTGTCTAAACTTCCCGAAACAATTGTCTTTCTATCGGGGCTAAAAGCCACGCTAGTAACGCTATCTTGATGTCCCCGTAAGGTTTTGATTTCTGCTCCTTGCAAGTTCCAAAGTTTCACAGTCTTGTCCAAACTTCCCGAAACAATTGTCTTTCCATCGGGGCTAAAAGTCACGCTAGTAACGCTATCTTGATGTCCTTGGAGCGTGGCAATTTCTTCGCCTTGAAAACTCCAAATTTTAATCGTATTGTCAGCACTAGCCGTGGCAATATATTGATTATCTGGGCTAAAATCAACGCCCGTTATACTATCTTGATGTCCGACTAAACGGTTACGTTCTTGGATATTTTGTAATAAATAATTTAAATTTTTAACTGTAGTATTTTTTAGGCGATCGGTAACAGTTATGCTTGGCAATCTTTGTAACTGATTTGCTGCTTTTATCCCTGCCAACAATGCTTCTAATTGTCGCTCGGATAATGATAAGTTTTCAGCTAAAGAATTTAAAGTTTCAACTTGACTCGCTCTTACTTGTTGACTTTGCCAATAAGATAATCCTCCTAAACCCAAAGCAGCTATTCCTAAGATACTAATAACTGTCGCTGCTATTTGTGCTTGTCGAAGTCTTTTTTTTGCTTGTTTTTGTTGTTTTTCTCGTTCGTCTAGACAAGCAACAATAAATTCTTGAACTTCTGTCGATAATTCATCAACATACTTAATATAAATATCTTCGGCTTCTGCTAACCGCAATCCTTGTAATAAAAAGTCTGAATGTTGTTCGTTTTGCCACCATAATTTAGCTGCTTGTTCGAGTTGTCTTTGTAATTGCATTCGGGCGCGATTTTCTGCTAGCCACCAGCGTAAAGTTGACCAATGACGAATTAAAACTTCGTGAGCAACTTCGACAGTAATTTCTTCTCGCTCGCTCTCTAAATAAACTTCGTTTGTTTGTAGCGATCGCTCTCCTTTACTATTAGCATTTTGAGGGTAATTAATAGCATTCACAACTACTAATTTGCTAGCAGTTAAAGCTTGCAAAGTTCTTGCTACTAAATCCGCCGGATACTTATTGACAGCTAACTCCGATTTTAAGACTCTCCGACGAGTATCTTCTGTCCCTTCTCCTAATTGCGTTAAGTTCAAAAAAATCCATTTTGCACAAGCTTGGGCTGCGGGATCTAAACTGTCATAAACGGCTTCTGCTTTTCTTTCTAAGGCTCCTTTAATCCCGCCAATTTGTTGCTGATAAGCTGTTAAAGTAAGCTTTCCTTGACAGCGATTTTCCCACAACTGTTCTAACACAAATTGCAATAAAGGTAAGTCTCCGGTGGCACGATCTAATTGTTGTAATAGCAGTTCAACTAATTCTGGTTCTACTTTTAAACCAACTTGTTCGGCAGGTTTGATAATTGCCTGGCGATAGTCTTCTGCTGTTAAATTAGGAGGGACTAAAACACTCGATTGCTGCAATAAATTAGCCAACTCTGGTACTTCTAAACAAGCGCTAATAAAATCAGCCCGAATAGCGACAACTAATTTAAAGCGATCGCCAGCATATTCGACGGCTTTTAAGAGTATTTTTAAGCAATTTTTTTGCTCATTAGCACTAGCAAGAGTAAAAAATTCTTCAAATTGATCGATAACTAAGACTCCTACTGGTTCGGGACGCGATCGCAGCCACTGTACGAATCCTTCTACACCTAAATGAAATAAGCCTTCTAGCTCTAGTTTCTCATCTTCTGAATTGACCAAAGTTTGCATTAAAGCTTGCCAAGGTTTTGCTCCGGGGCGAAAGCTTTTTACCCACCACTGTTTGCTTCCAGGAATTTGTTTTCCTTGCTTTATTTGGGCGATCAAACCTGCTTGTAAAACTGAAGATTTTCCGCTTCCTGATGCACCCACTACAGCTAAAAATGGTTGTTGCCAAAGTTGATTAACCAGTGTCTGAGTTAAATTTTCTCTGCCGTAAAAGTAGCGCGAATCTGTTTCGCGAAAAGCCCGCAAACCAAGATAGGGACAAACTCCTAAGTCTAAGCCTTCGCTACTGTCTTGTGGCTGCAAACCGATTTTTTCAGGTAAAATTTCGAGAATACCTTGCGCTCCAGATAGCCAAACGTGAAGATTAATTTGACTTGCAGCTAATTCCACTTGTAAATTCGTAATCCATTCAGCTACAGGTAAACCAGAGATTTGATTGGCTTTCTCTAAAGTAGTTAGCAAACCCTGGACAAATTCCTCAGTACTTTCTTCCTCAGCAGTAGCGGTAATTAAACATTGTCCTCGTTCGGTTGGAAGTTGCAAATCTTCTAGCCAATCTGCTATATTTTTAGTACCAGGACAATCTAAAATTAGAATTTGTTGAGCAATTTGCGAATGACGTAAAACCTGACGCAACCAGGAACGGCTGATTCGGTATTCTTCAGCAAAAACTAGCCAAGATTCTCCTTCAGTTGTAGTTTCAATTCTGGCGCGCAAATAAAGTAAAATTGTCTGAATTTGAGGAGACTGAAAACAGCGCGCGATCGCGTCTTTAGCTTCAGCACAAGTTTTCTGCGATCGCGGTAAATATTCCAACTCAAAATTACCCGCACGGCGTAAAATTTTACTTAGGGCTAAAGTAGTCCCACTGCTAGGTATTCCTTCGACTACGATAGCTTGACGGTTATTCACTAACTGAAAATCTGGCGATCGCTTACCGAGAATAACTTCCCCTATTCCTTCCACAATCCGCTTCGGAGTTTGCAAAGAATATTCCGATCGCAACTCCATTATCCCACGCGATCGCTGTTGTTGGTTAATCAGTCGTAGTTGTTGGTTAGTTTTGTCAATGTATTGCAAGGTTTGGTGATAGACATAACGATACAATCCATCTGCATCGATAATTCCCCGTCTATCCGCCGCCTCGCCACTCAGTCCGCGCGTCAGGTAATATGTAAATACCCCATGTTCTAATTCGGGAAACTCCCAAGCTTGTTGTCCGCGATCGCAGGATAATAAAGCATAGAATCCTTGACTTTTTTGGGCTTTTTCCTGCAAAGTTTCGACAATTTGAGCCGTAGGATTTAATCTTAAGGTCATGCTGCCACTGTGACAAGCATCTAACCAAACTAACTGTTGATGGGCTGCACATTTCCCCAATAAAGTTAATAATTTTGATAATTTTAACCCGGTTGTTAGTAAATCATTCTCACGAGTATCACCTAAACATAAAATAGCTTGTTTCGTTTGGCGATCGAGCATTCCATGTCCGGAAAAATAAAATAATAATGTATCTTCAATTTTTGCTCGTTTAACAATTTCTTCTAAACTCTCAATTACTGTTACTAAATTAGGCTTTTGTTCAGCAAAATCGTGATAAATTCTTACCTGCTTTTCCGGAAAAATTTCATCTGTTTCCGCAGTAAATGCTTCTGCTAAAGCCTGACAGTCGGAAGCAGCATAACTTAAAGACGGAAAATGCTCGTCCTGATATTGATTAATTCCCACCAAAATCAGCCAAAGACAAGCTTTTTTAGTTTTTTGCTGACGATGAGAATAACTGGTACTAACAGCCACGGGAGACATATTTTTCTCGGTGGTAATTCAACAGTTTCAATGCTTCAATTTTAACTTAATTTTCTAATCTAAATCTGCCTTAGCTATGATTAAGTTTTTTGAAGCAGAGAAAACATAGCTTGATTTAACTAATTTTCGGGAGCGAGACGCTCCCACTAATCTCAGAAATTACTCCTTCCCTGTAGTAACTAACTGCTCTAATTGGTTAAGAAAATGAGACTTTTTCAACTGCATTTTTTCAGTGTTTGAGTCAATAATTCCAGCTTGTTGCAAGCGAGCTTCGATATGTTGTAAAGTTCCCTTTTCGACAATGCAGCGAATTGCACCTTGCTCATCAATTTCGTTATATTGACGGCTTCCTTCAGCTACAGGAAAACCATTACAACTGCCAAAATAAGGACAAGAAGTGCAAGTTGCTACCATTCGTGCTTCTGCTTCAGCAATAACTTGTTGATGACGTTTTCCCAGAATTAAATCTTCGAGAGAATGAGTAAAAATATTTCCGTGACTCCGTTCAATATTATAAGCATCTGCAACGCTGTAAATATCTCCTGTAGTGTTGACTAAATAAATAGATTCCCAATTATTTTTATCGTAAATAATAATTGGTTTATTGGCTGCGTGATGAAGACTAATTTGGCGAAAATACTCCAGCAAAGGCATAATACTAATATAGCCTTCGTCTTCTAACCACAAATCAACTAATTGACAGTAAGCATTTAAAGTTTCTTGAGGAGTAATTTCAAAGCCCTCATGTTGTTCGGCAAAAGCACCTTGAAAAAGAGGTAAAACTCGGAAAGAAAGATTCATTTGCTTGTAAAATTGATAAATCTCCCGAATGTAAGCTAAATTTCGTTTTGTTAGCACTGTAATGCAACCAAAATGAATATTTTCGGCTCGCAAACGATCGATATTTTTTAATACTTTTGGCTGAGAATTATTTCCGGCTCGATCTACTCTTAAACTGCCAAATAAATCTAAAGAAACTCCAATTTGGTCAAAGCCATTTTTGAGTAAATCAATTCTTTTATTGTCGAGGAGGGTAAGATTAGTTTGAATTGAGTTAATAACTGAGTCTGCTAGCTCGCCGAAAACTTGACGTTGAATAGCAAAAGCTTGCCAATAAAATTCTGGTGGTTGAAGAAGAGTTTCGCCGCCATGCCAATTAAATTCAATGGTGACAGGAAAATTCAACTGACGATAATAACTCGCAATGTTGCGAAACATTTGCTCGACTTGAGTCAAAGAAATAGCAGCTTTATTTCCTAGTTCGGCATATTCATAGCAGTAACGACAGCGCAGGTTACATAGTTTAGAAGTTTTGACAACGAAGGTTACTTTTCTGGTTTTGGAGAGCATAATTTTTCCTATTGTTTGAATTGTTTTTGATGACGCACATTTGTGCGTCCAGGTAAGATGTTTAGTTCAAAAGTTATTGGGTTGGGGGACTAAAGTCTTGACTACGAATTCATTTGTTCAAAAGTTATTGGGGTTGGGGGACTAAAGTCTTGACTACGAATTCATTTGTTCAAAAGTTATTGGGGTTGGGGGACTAANGGACTAAAGTCTTGACTACGAATTCATTTGTTCAAAAGTTATTGGGGTTGGGGGACTAAAGTCCCCACTACGAACTGATTTGTTTTGACTTAAATCAGCTTAATTCTTTAGCGAAGTTTGTTTACCGAATTATCCAAAGAGCGGAAAGTATCGACAGCAGAAGGAGAAAAAGAAGGTGGAGTTGGTTGTTTGAAATCTTGTAGTTGAGAATCATCAATAGATTCACCCCAACTGTCACTCCAACTGTCAGTCCAACTATCATCTTCTGGGCTAAGATTTCCATCAACTCCGCGCAGTTTTTGGTCTAAATTCGGCGAAAATTCAACTGGTTCGCGAAGTGTAGGAGACTCAAAATTAGTACGATTTACCGGTTCAAAAGGAACTGATTGAGCGCTAGCAGTATGAGCAAGAAAAACAGTAGGTGCAACAACACTCAAGGCGAGAAGTAAGCGAGTAGAGAAATTAGGTGTACGCATGAAATAATCTCCTGTAATTTTATTTTAGTGTGAGGTTTTGAACCCCTTCGCTTACTTGCTAGGTTTGCTGGGAAATATTTATGCAGTGTTAGGAAAAATTTTTGGGAAAAAATGTGTGAAAATAAGAAAAGTCAGGGGTTTCTACTGCTTCCGCAGTTTCATCTAAAGATAAAATTATGCGTCCTCGCCAAAACATTTTAGAAATATTTTCAACTTTTATTCAATTTGAAGGCGATCGCTTCAGCGCTTGGGCGACCGACCCCAGTCTGCGCCGCAGTATGCAACAATGTTTAGCAAATTCCCCTCAACATCAGTCTTCCCAAAAATTTTGGGCGCTATATTGGCACAAACAATGGCAAAATAATGCTACTATCCGAGCGAGAGAACATTTGACAGCCTATTTGCAAGAAGTGTGCTTTTGGGCGGCGCAAAAAACGGCTGCGGGTTTTGGTAGCAGTCAATACAGTTTGTCTGATTATTTCCAAATGGCGATCGCGCGCATTGAGAAAATTTTAAATAATTTTGACCCTCAACAAGGTGTAGCTTTGCGAAACTACGCTAAAGCAATTTTTAACACGACAATGCGGGAAATTTTGCGTCAGCGCCAAGAAGTTGATATTTGTACAGCTTGGGGTTTATTGCGGAAAATTAGCCAAAAACGTTTGATGGAATCTTTACAACAAGTAGGCTTAAGCGAAAAAACGATCGCTCGCTATATTTTAGCTTGGCATGGCTTCAAAACAATTTACGCACCTCAGCAAGCCAGAGCTAGTCGTAAATTACCTCGTCCCGACAAAGCAACTTGGGAAGCTCTGGCGGCTTTTTATAATTCTCAACGTTACCAGCAACTAGCTCCAGATGAAACAGAAATTGATGATGAAACGATTGAAAAGTGGCTAATTGCTTGCGCGACAGCCGCGAGATCTTATCTTTATCCCAGCGTCACCTCAATTAATAAACCCCAACAGGGAAACAGCGAAAGCGAATTACTCGACCAACTAGCAGCCAATGAAGGAGAATCATTATTAACCGCCGCGATCGCCGAAGAAGAAAGCCAAACTCGACAAACTCAAACAGCCCAAATGAGTCAAACCTTAGAAACGGCGATCGCCAACCTCGAACCTCCATTACCAGAAATTTTACAGTTATACTACTCCGACACTCATACTCAACAGCAAATTGCGGCAAAATTAGGCATGAAACAATATGCAGTTTCCCGTCGCTTGAGTAAAGCAAGACAGTTATTATTGCAAAAATTGGCGAACTGGAGTCAAGAAAATCTGCATATTACTCTTAACTCTGACGTATTAAAACATACTAGTACCGTCCTTGAAGACTGGTTAAGCGCTTACTACAAGCCAACTGAATCATCTCGCACGGAGTAAGTTATCATGACCTTCAATAGCGCATCCTTAGCTTTTGCTAATCCCACACAAGTATGGTTAGAATTATCTTCCACCGATTTAGATCGCGCTTGGGAACAAAGTCAGGCTTTCTCGACAACCGCTCGTCGTTGGAATGCTTATTTGAATAGACTTTGCTTAAATACTGTCTTACCTTGGCTGCAACAAGAATACGATCGCCACGCGCGGGTTTTTCCTCATCTCGCCGCTTTACCTAGTTTTTGGGAAGTCGTCAACGGAGTAGCGATCGCTCATTTATCACCACCCCAAACGAGAATAGCACTTCCCGGTCCGCGACTGATCTTAATTCCTAGCGAAGCGATAGATTGCACAGAAATTCAAGTTCCCCAAGAATGGGTAGACATTCCCAGTTGGATTGGCGATTATTACCTTGCAGTCCAAGTTAATCCCGATGACGGCTGGGTGAAAATTTGGGCATATTGCACTCACAGCCAACTCAAACAAAAAGCTAACTACGATCGCCACTCTCGTTGTTACTGTCTCAAAGAAGAAGACGCGATCGCCGATCTCAACGTTCTCTGGGTAGCCAGACAAGTCTGTCCCGACGAACCTACACGAGTTTCCATTCCACCTCTACCCAATCTATCCCTCGAACGAGCCAACGCCTTAATCCAACGCCTCAGTTCCCCCAATATTCTCCTTCCTCGCCTCGAAATACCTTTTCCCACCTGGGGCGCACTTCTCGAACACAGTGGCTACAGACAGCGCTTATATCAGCAACGCCTGGGCTTAAACGAACAATGGTCAGTGGTAGACTGGCTGCAAAAGAGGATCTCCCAAATCGCCCAAGAATTAGGTTGGCAAAAAATCCAGATGCAACCCAGTTTAGCCCAAGCACGAGGAGAAACAGAAACCCCCCAACCCATACTCTCAAAAGAATTAGTCATTGCTGGTCAAGCTTACGAATTGCGCGTCATCCCCAAAGCCGACATTTCTCAAGGAATTTGGCGCTTTGAACTCAGCAGTAACAAAATTGGCGATCGCATCCCTGGTGGCTTTAAACTGAGATTACTTACCGAAGATTTACAACCATTTGAAGATAACGAAGACATCGCCGAAACCGCCGTCGATCTCCTTTATATTGAAGTAGCCCTCGAACCAGGTGAAGGAATAGTTTGGGAAATCGAACCCCACCCGGAAAACTGCGATCGCGAAATCTTACGCTTTTAATTTTTGCACCTTTTCCACCTAAAAAAATAGAAGAAGCAATATAGCAGAGAACGAGTTAGTTCTTGACTGTCCTCATTTTCGGCAAACCTTGCTAGCATAGGCTTAAATCATTGTTCGCTATTTACTGCTAGATGATTTTCCTCATCCGCAGCACCAGGAAGTGCCGCTTTAGATACACGACGCTGCAAAGGATTATTGAAAAAAGCTCCAGTTTGTGGTGGCAATTGGGGATCGAAAATAACTTCAGCTAAACTTTTCATTACTCCCGTTACGGGAATAGCTAAAATCACGCCTAAAAGACCACCAATTTTTGCTCCCAATAACAAAGAAACTAAAATAATTACAGGTGATAAACCAGTCAAATTTCCCATCAAACGAGGCGAAATTACATTATCTTTAACTTGTTGAATAGCGACAGCAACAATTATCACCTTTACTGCTAACCACCAATCCATAAATGCCACAACAATCGCTACAGTCCCAATTCCTAAAGTTGCCCCAACAAAAGGAATAACTTCCATTGCCCCAATAAACACTGCAAACAAAAGGAAAAAAGGTACTTCTAGCAGTCGAAACGCTAGGGAAAGAGTAGTAGCCATAAACAAGCCTAACAACAGTTGTCCTGTCACAAATCTCTGTAAATTACTTCGCAGAGATTTACTTAACTCAACTTGAATACGAGGTGCTAAAATACTGGTGACACCGCGCCACAATCTTTCCCCATCAATAAGCATATAAAATGAAAGCACTAAAACTAAAATTGTATCCAAAAACCAATTAAATGTCCCTAACACCAAACCAAAACCAGTCGAAGCGATCGCTTCAGCTTGAGTTTGGACTCTTACCAATAATTGAGAAGTTAATAGTTGGACATCAAAAGGTAAATTTCGTTGCTCGCTCCAGGCTTGAAAATTTATTAACTGTTGTTGACCTTCGGCAAATAGTTCTGGTAAACGAGTAATTAATTGTCGTCCTTGGTTAAACACGGGTGGTACTAAAGTTAAACCGAGGAAAATAACTACTAAAGCGGCAAATAAGTAAACCAGAACTGCGGCGACTGAACGAGGTAAGACAGGTTTTAATAAATGTACGGCATAATTCAGCAAAAAAGCAATCAAGGCTGCGGTAAGTAAAATACTAATTAACTCACCGACATAACTAAGAGCATAAATTGTTGCTCCGAAAGTTAAGAGAATTAGTAACCAAGTTAGCAAAAACTTTTGTAAAGGTGATAAAGAAGTATTCATAACGCGATCGCTCTTGTCAATTTTTAGCGACAACCACCTTATGTTACAAGATAACTGCGATCGCTTAATGAATGGCAGTAGAAGAGGAGCGATCGCTCTTGCGGTTGTTGTCGGAGTGTTCCAATTAGGGCGATCGCGCTCTGCGAGCCATCAGCCCCACCGCAAACCGCACCGACTGTTCGCGGGCGATGGTCAGTGCGGTGACCGAAAATCTTGGGTTTCAAGCCCCGTCCTTTAGC